>JBFFWJ010000548.1:0-2638 GCA_041570315.1 Longimicrobiales bacterium
CGGCGCCGGCTGACCCGTCGAGCACGGCCCGGGCTTCCGGCCACCGCCCCGGGGGCGGCGACCGTTCGAGACCGCCTGCGCCGCGGCGTGCGCCTCAGGCCGCCGCGTAGCTGTGTCGCTTCATCACCGTACCGTCGAGGCGGTGGATCACCAGTTCACTCGGCGCCGACCGGGTCGCCGCTTCCCGGGCGGCCTCGACCGCCTCTTCCTTGGTCCGGAACGCATCCAGCGGCTCGTCCGTGCCCTCCACCGCGATGATCCACTGCTCCCCGGCGGTCCGGACGTGGAGCGTTGCCTTCCCGTTCACGCTCTTCCTGAGGCGATGCGCCGCGGCGACGATGCCCGCGACCCCGGCGACCCCGGCGACCGCCGCACCCACGATCGCCCCCGGGGCGGGCTTACCGTCCGCCCTCAGAATTCCGATCGACCTCCCGGCCGCCTTCCTGCCCTTTCGTACACGCCTCTCGAGCTTCCTGCTCAACGCCTTCGCCATATCGTCATCTCCCGGGCCTCGCGTCGCGCCCTGCCGCTCCGCTGGAAAGGCGGGCCGCCCCGGCCCGCGCCTCCGACTCCATAATCTAACGGCGACTCGAGGAATGGCGGGCCACGCGGCTCCGCTGCGCCCGGTGGCCGACGACGAGGTCAAGCCGGCTCCGCCGAACGGGTGGGAAGCCGGCCCGCACGGCCCCGCTGGACATCTCTGCCGGGGGAGGCACATGTTCGCCCCATGATCCTCCCGCCTGCCAGACCCCGCACCAGCGCGCGACAGGAGCGCCGCGGGTCCGCCGCGTTCCGACCCACGAAGGCCTGCTAGCCCCGGTGCCCAGCCCCGTTCCGGCACCCGCCCCGGCCCCACGCCCGCTGTGGCGGCCCATCCTGTGGCGCGCGCTCGCGTTCGCCGCCGCATTCCTCGCGGGCTTCGCGGGCCTGATGACGGGCGTGGAGGTCACCCAGCGCGACCTGTTGGCGGCCACCCTCCTGGAGAAGGCCTACTACGCGCTCGGGCTCTTCGTGCTGGGGGGCCTCGACATCGGAACACCGACGGGTGGGCCGGCCGCCGGCAGGCTCCTCCTCTGGTCCGCGTACTTCCTGGCGCCGCTCCTCACCGCGTCGGCGCTCCTCGAGGCGGCGGTCCGTCTCATCGCGCCGCTGGCGCTGCGCGTCCGGCCCCTGTCGGGGCACGTGGTGCTGGCCGGCGCGGGACGCCTGACCATGCTCTACGTGCGCAGGCTCCGCGAGCGGGATCCGAGGCGGACCGTCGTCGTCGTCGAGCGGAATCCCAACACTCCGCGCCTCGGCCAGCTCCGCTACCTCCATCGGGCCTTGATCGTCGTCGGCGACATCACCAGCGACGGCGTTCTGGCCGGCCTGCGGGTCGAACGGGCGCACCGCGTCGTCCTGCTCGCCGGAGACGACTTCACCAACCTGGACGCCGCCGCGAAGATCCTCCGAAGAGCCCCGCGGCTGGCCGGCCGCATCGTGGCCCACGTCTCGGATCTGGGCTTCATGCGCGAGACGGCGGGATCCAGCGTGGCACGCGACTGCGAGATCTTCAACGGCCACGAGTTCGCGGCGACGTACCTGGTCCGCGAGAAGCTGCTCACACGCTTTCGCAGCACGCCCCATCGCGACCTCGTCGTGCTCGCCGGCTTCGGCCGCTTCGGGCAGACCGTGCTGCACCAGCTCCAGAACCTCGCCTCGGGCAGCTTCGGACACGTGGTGATCATCGACGAGCACGCGACGCACAACGCCCGAGGATTCGCGGAGGAGCCGGGGTTCTGCGACGACTACGCCCACGCGGTCGTCGACGGGGATCTGCTGGACCGCGACATCTGGCGTCGCGTCGGCGAGGTCGTCCAGAGGCATGGCCACGACCCCGTCATCGTGGTCGGCTGCGGCAACGACGGAACCAACCTGCACGTCGCGCTCGCCGTACGGAAGCGGCATCCCGGCGCCTACGTGATCGCCCGCAGCTTCGAGGCCTCGCCCTTCACCGCCGAGATCGCCCGGGAGGCCGACATTCAGGCGTTCAACCTCGCCGAGCTGATCGAGAGCGGGATGCCGGACGGGTGGTTTTGAGGACCGGGCTCCCCGGCGGTCAGCGGGTGGACGGCTTGGAGCGGACGTACATCCAGAGCGGGCACGCGTCCCGCGTGCGGATCGCGTGGGAGAGTGGGCAACGGTCGTCCACGCGGCACTTCTCCTCGCAGAACGAGGCCACGGAGCCCTTCAGCCGCGCCTGCTCGAGCTCGGCGAGGAGGTCGTCCTCCAGCACCTCTTCCAGACGGCGGATCTCGTCCCAGGGATCGGCGAGCGTCATGGGCACCCCCTTGGCAGAGCGGATTCGTCACAGCCCCCGTGGACCGCACCCAGCACTTCCACAGTAAGGCCGGGATGCCCCCGAACGATGTAGGAGATCGCACGGGAGACGTGTGGGGAAGAGCCCCACGACTGCCCTGAGAGGTCACGAGGAACGGCCCCGCGCCGCGATGCGCCACACCGCCTCGACCCGGTCGTCCCGGATCGCGTACATCTGGTCGTACAGGTTCACCACCGGGTCGCAGTGGGACACGATGAGCTCGAGCTTGTCCCCGACGCGATAGGTGCGCGACGGACTGTCGTAGCGGAGCGTCCCGAA
>JBFFWJ010000549.1:0-2637 GCA_041570315.1 Longimicrobiales bacterium
CCCCGACCGCGTGCGGGTCCTGCTACGAGACGGCGTCGCCCGGGCCCTCGACCGATTGGACCGGGGCGGCTTCGAGCCGCTCGACGTGGGTGCGCCCGTGCGTATCCGCATGCGCTTCGCATCCACGACGCATGTCGACATCTTACAGTCGATTCCGGGCACGTCGAAGGTCGACGGGTTCACCGTGGAGTACACGGCGGACGACGCCGACCAGGGGTATCGGCTGATCCGGCTCATGTATCGCTTCGTTCAGACGTAGGTCGGGCGCCCGCGGGACCGCCGCGCGCTCGGCTCGGGCCGCCGACCCATACCCACAGACCCGCCAGGACCCCGTGGCACGGGTCCGCAGACCACAGGACGGAGCCCGACGATGCTGCGTGACGCGCTCCTCTGGGCCTCCACCAACCCGACCCTCGCCCACAAGCTCCCGCGTTACCGATTCGTGAAGCGCGCGACCAAGCGGTTCATGCCGGGAGAGGAGCTCGGGGACGCCCTCGAGGAGGCCGAGAAGCTCGCGGCCCTCGACATCGCGAGCGCGATCACGCAGCTCGGCGAGAACCTGAACTCGCTGAACGAAGCCGATGGCGTCCTGGATCACTACCTGGGCGCGCTGCAGGAGATCGAGGGAAGAGGCCTCGACACCGAGATCTCGGTGAAGCCGACCCAGCTCGGGCTCGACTTCGGAGCCGACGAGGCCGGCCGGCGCCTGGCCGCCCTGTGCGCCGCGACCGAGTCCCTGGTCTGGGTCGACATGGAGGGCTCCGCCTACGTGGACGCGACGCTCGACATCTTCCGGCGCGTCAAGGAGGAGCACGGCAACGTCGGCCTCTGCCTCCAGTCGTACCTGTACCGCACTCCGGACGATCTCGAGGCGCTCCTCGACCTGGAGCCCGCCATCCGCCTCGTGAAGGGGGCCTACGCCGAGCCGGCCTCGATCGCGTTCCCGAGGAAGCCCGACGTGGACCGGAGCTTCGTGCAGCTCGCACACACGCTGCTGCGCGCTCGCTCGCGGGGCCGCGTCGGCCGCCCCGTGTTCGGCACGCACGATCCGCAGATGATCGGGGAGGCCAACCGCATCGCCCACGAGCTGGGGCTGGACAAGGGGCGCTACGAGTTCGGCATGCTCTTCGGCATTCAGTCCGCGGAGCAGCGCCGCCTGGCACGGGCCGGGCACGCCGTTCGGGTCCAGGTGAGCTACGGATCCGCCTGGTTCCCCTGGTACATGCGCCGCCTTGCCGAGCGCCCCGCCAACCTCTGGTTCGTCGCCAAGCAGCTGGTCGGATAGTGGCGGCTCCAGGCCGCGACGGCACCCCTTCGGCCGGCGGGCTACCCTACGACGACGACCCCGGGCGCTGGCGGATCCTCGCGCTCTTGTCCGCCGGGATGCTCCTGTCGCTCTCCGCCTGGATGACCGCGACCGCGGTGGGGCCCGAGCTCCAGGCGCGCTGGACGCTCACGTCCAGCCAGGTGGGCCTCCTGACCACCGTGGTGCAGCTCGGCTTCGTGGCCGGGACCGCCGTGGCGGCGGTGCTCAACCTCGCCGACACGGTCGCGGCGCGCAGGCTCTTCGCGGCGTCCGCGCTCCTGGCGGCGCTCGCCAACGCCACGCTCCTGGTCGTGCCCGGCTACCGCACCGCTCTCGTCGCCCGCTTCCTGACGGGTGCCTTCCTCGCCGGCGTCTATCCACCGGGGATGAAGATGGTGTCGACCTGGTTCCGCTCCGCCCGCGGGCTCGCGATCGGCACGGTCGTGGGCGCGCTGACGGTGGGCAAGGCCGTGCCCTACCTCCTGAAGGCGATCGGCGGCGCGAGCGTGACGGCGGTGGTGGGGGGAGCGTCGCTCGCCGGGGTGCTCGCCGCGGCGCTCGTCGCCGGGGCATACCGGGACGGGCCGTTCGCCTTTCCCCGCCGCCCCTTCGAGTGGGCGCTCGTGGGGCGCATCCTCCGCCACCGCGAGACGATGCTCGCGACCGGCGGGTATCTCGGGCACATGTGGGAGCTCTACGCGATGTGGACGTGGGCGCCGGTCTTCCTCGCGGTGGCCGCGGACGGTCGGGTCTCCCCGGGCACCGTCGACCTCGTCGCCTTCGGCGCGATCGCCGCGGGGGGGCTCGGGTGCGTCTGGGGCGGGCGCGCCGCAGACCGGGTCGGCCGGGCACGTGTGGTGAACCTCGCGATGGCGGCCAGCGGCCTGTGCTGTCTCCTGGCGGGCCTCACCCTGGACGGGCCCTTCACCCTGGTGGCGCTGCTCGCCTGGGCATGGGGCTTCTTCGTCGTGGCCGACTCGGCGCAGTTCAGCGCCATGGTCACCGAGGTCGCGCCAGCGGATGCCGTGGGGACCGCGCTCATGGTGCAGACGTCGCTCGGCTTCCTGCTCACGATGGTCACGATCCAGGCGGTCCCGGTGCTGGCCGCGCAGGTCGAGTGGCGGTGGGCCTTCGCCTTCCTCGCCTTGGGACCGGCCGCCGGGATCACGAGCATCCGTCGCCTGGTACACGTTCAACGAATACATTGACGAGCGCGTCCTCGGGATGGACGCGCGACGCAACGCCGGACACGAGGGATAGCATGAAGACCAAGGGCGCTCTCCTGGCCATCACACTCCTGATCGCCACCGCGGCGCTGCCGATCGGGCCAG
>JBFFWJ010000550.1:0-2626 GCA_041570315.1 Longimicrobiales bacterium
AGCTCCCCGCCATGATCCGGGACGCCTTCCGGGCCGCGACCACCGGGAGCCTCGGCGCCTGTCACGTGAGCCTCCCGCTCGACGTGCAGGGGCACGACGTCGACGACTCTGACGTCCACGGCGATCCCCGTTTCGGCCGGTACCCGCAGGAGCGTCTCGTCCCGAGCCCCGACGCGGTGCGCGTGTGCGCCGGGATCCTGGCCGAGAGCCGGCGGCCCCTGGTGGTCGCGGGCGCCGGCGCGGTCCGCTCGGGCGCCTGGGACGAGGTGGCGGAGCTTTCGCGGGTCCTCGGAGCCCCGGTCGCGACGTCGATCTGCGGGAAGGGGATCGTCGCCGAGACCGACCCGCTCAGCCTGGGCGTGATCGGGAGCAACGGCGGGCTGCCCTGGCGGCACGCGCTGGTCGACACCGCCGACCTCGTGCTCTACGTCGGGAGCGGGACCGGGTCCGTCACGACGCAGAAGTGGACGCTCCCCGAGCCGGGCCGGGCGAGGGTCCTGCAGCTCGACACCGACCCCCACGTGATCGGCCGCGGCTACCCGGTCACCGCGGGCCTCCACGCCGACGCCAAGCTCGGCGTGGCCGCCCTCGTCGAGGAGCTCGAGGCGATGGGAATCCATGGCGACGGCGGCCGGTGGGATCCCGAGGAGATCGAGCGCGGCCGGCGCGGCCACATGGAGGAGGTCGGCCACCTCTTCGAGTCCGGCGCGGCGCCCATCCGGCCGGAGCGACTCTTCGCGGCCCTCTTCGGCGCGCTCCCGCACCGCTCCGTGATCCTGGCCGACCCCGGCACGCCGTGCCCGTACGTGTCCGCCTACTGGAGGCTCCCCGAGGCCGGTCGCTGGTTCGTGAGCCCACGCGCGTTCGGAGCGTTGGGATACGCGCTGCCCGGTGTCGTCGGCGCCTACCACGCGCGGCCCGACGCGGGGCGGGTCGTCGGCGTGATGGGGGACGGCTCCTTCGGCATCTCGGCCGGCGAGCTCGAGACGATCCGCCGGCTCGGACATCCGGTCACCCTCGTCGTCTGCAACAACGCGAGCTACGGTTGGATCAAGGCCGGCCAGCGCTCCCGCGGAGACGACTACTTCTCGGTCGACTTCGAGGCGTCCGACCATGCGGCGATCGCCCGGGCGTACGGCATCCGCTCGCGGCGGGTCGACGATGCCGCCGAGCTGGACGCCGCCATGCGCGAGGCGCTCACCCACGCCGGCACCTTCCTGCTCGACGTCGTCACCCAGCCGCTGGAGGAGGCGAACGCCCCGGTCTCGAAGTGGATCGCGTGAGCGCACCCGAGGGGCGGGAGCGGCTCCGGCGGCCCGACGTGCGCTCCGGAGGCTTCCTGCTCGTGGTCGCCATCGCCTACGGCGCATCCGCGCTCGGAATTCCGGCCGGGGAGGGAGAGCCGGGTCCGCGGGCGCTGCCGCTCGCGCTGGCGTTGCTGCTGGCCGGCCTCTCCACGTGGATCCTCGTCGTGGGAGCGCGGGAGGCGTCCGCGGCGTCCCGCGAGGGCGAGGGCGAGGGCGAGGGTGAGGGCGTACCGTCCCCGAAGCGCCGGCCCGAGTGCGCCGGGGCCTCGGAGTCCGGCACCACGCGCGGGCCCTCCCGCGGAGGCGACTCCGAGGCGGCGGACGAGGGCGGCGGAGGGCGCCGGCGGATGCACGCGGACGGGGGTCCGGCCCCTCGGGACGAGCGCGTTGCCCTCGCCGTCCTGTCCACGGTCGCCTACGCGGCGCTCTTCCAGCCGCTGGGCTTCCTTCTCGCCACGCCGCTCTACGCCGGCACCCTCGCCTCGCTCTTCAGCCGCGATCGCCGGGGAATCGCCGCGGCAGCCCTCACGACCACCGCGGCGCTCTACCTCTTCTTCGGCGTGGTCCTCGGCGTGCGGCTCCCCCCCGGGCCGCTCGGCTAGCCGGTGCCCCTCGAGCTTCTCGCGGATCCCGCCCTCCTGGCGTACCTGGTCGGCGGGGTGGTGCTCGGCATCGCCGTCGGGGCGGTGCCCGGGCTCACCGCCACGCTCGCGATCGCGCTCCTCCTGCCTCTCACGTTCGGCCTCTCCGCCGAGCGGGCCGTGGTCATGATGACCGGCATCTTCACCGGCGGCATCTACGGGGGCTCGGTGGCGGCCATCACGCTGCGCATTCCCGGGGCGCCGGCGAGCGCGATGACCATGCTCGACGGCCACGCCATGGCCCGACGGGGGCGTGCAGGCTCCGCGATCGCCCTGGCGACCTTCTCTTCGTTCGTCGGCGGGATCGTAGGGGGGCTCGTGCTGGTGCTCTTCGCCCCTCAGCTCGCGCGCGTCGCGCTCGACTTCCAGTCGCCGGAGATGTTCGCGCTCGTCGTGCTCGCGCTCTCCGCCGTGGCCACCGTCTCGCCGGAGTCGTTGGTGAAGGGGGTCACGGCGACCGTCCTCGGCCTGATGCTCGCAACGGTCGGGATCGACCAGCTGGTGCCGGTGCCGCGCTTCACCTTCGGCTCGGTGAGCCTCCTGGTCGGCGTGCCCCTGATCCCGGTGGTGATCGGCCTCTTCGCGATCAGCGAGCTCTTCCACCAGTCGGGCGAGGAGTCGCGCGGCGGCGGCCCGGAAGCCGGGCCGGTCGATGGCGAGGCGGCGGGCGGCGGCGCC
>JBFFWJ010000551.1:0-2614 GCA_041570315.1 Longimicrobiales bacterium
GATCCCGAGCTCCGCCACCTCCGCAGCCGAGCTCGCGCCGACGTCGACCCACAGGTCGTCGGCCCCCACGACCGCCGTCTCGCCGCGGTGCTGCTGGGCGAAGTGCCCGTTGCTGCGCGCGACCACCCCCGCGATCGGGCCCGCCGGGGTCAGGATGCGGACCTGCTGGGCCTCGAAGGCCTGGTCCCAGAGGGGGTGCCGGGATCCCCGGCCGATGCGGTGGACACGCAGGTACCCGTCCTCCGTGATCTGGCTGGCCGCGTACGCCGGTCGGTCGAGCGCGCACGCGACGACCCGCCGCGGCGAGCCCGAGCCGGAGCGGGCCACCAGGTTGCCCCAGCGGTCGGCCTCCCAACCGGGCATCAGCGAGGCCAGCCGGTCGGAGGTGCGCGTCTCGTACCCGGTGGCCACGTCGAGCGCCAGCCACGAAGCCATCGCCTCGATCGGCCCCGGCGCCGGCGTGGCCGCCGGCTGGGCCGCGACCGGAGCGCACAGCACGGTGACCCCGGTCCAGCCCGCAAGCAGCGTCCGTCGTATCCGTGTGAGGCCGTCCATCCGTCCCCCGATCGCTTCGAGTGCCGTGCGTCGCCCGGCACCGACGGTGCCGGACGCGACCAGCTTGCAGGCTCGGACGCGCGACGGCCACGAGTGACCCTCGGGGAGGGGCGGCGCGCCTCCCCGCCCGCGCGCCCCCACACCTGCCAGCCGGGGCGGCTCCCATGTCGGGATCACCCCGGCGCGGCCCCGCATGGCGGGATCACGACGGCGCGGCCCCGCATGGCGGGATCACGACGGCGCGGCCCCGCATGTCGGGAGCACCCCGGCCCGGCGCGGCGTGGCGGGATCACCCCGGCCGGCCCAATGTGAGAGCGATGTGAGACCGACAGCCCTGCGTCGCCCGCCCGACGACCGCGACGCGACGACCGCCTCGAGCACGGAGCCTCTCGACATGCACCGGTCCGCCGTCCTCGCCCCCTTCGCGCTCGCCCTCCTGTGGGCGTCTCCCCTCGCCGGCCAGACCGCCGAGCAGAACGACAGCGCCGCCGCCCACGCCAGGCGGACCGAGTCGCTGCCGCTCCTCACGACCCGGACGCTGGAGTTCACGACCGACGAGGGAACGGGGATCTCGCTGGACCTCTCGCCCGACGGGGAGACGATCGTCTTCGAGCTCCTCGGCGACCTCTACACGCTCCCCGCGAACGGTGGCCAGGCCACGCGGATCACGAGCGGACAGGCGTACGACATGCAGCCTCGGTACTCCCTGGACGGACGGCGCCTGGTCTTCGTCTCCGACCGCAACGGCTCGGAGAACCTGTGGATCTCCGACGCCGACGGCTCGAACGCACGCCCGCTCACCGAGGACGAGCGGGAGAGCTACATGTCGCCGATCTGGACGCCGGAGGGCGACTACGTGATGGCCACGAAGGGGACGCAGCTCTGGCTCTACCACGTGGACGGAGGCTCGGGCGTCCAGGTGACCGGGCAACGGGAGGAGGGCGGGCCCGCTCCGGCCGCCCACTTCGGCGCCGCTCCCGCGGCCGATCCCCGCTTCGTCTGGCTGAACGTGCGCGGGAGCGTGCCCGGGGGCCTCGAGGCCGCGACGGAGGAGCCTTGGGAGGACCGGTTCGGTCCGGACCACTCCCCGCTCCGCTCCTCCGCCCGCCAGGTCGGACCGTACCAGATCGCCCAGCTCGACCGCGAGACCGGCCGCGTCCACGTCCGCACGCACGAGCACGAGGGAGCCTTCCGGCCCGTCGCGAGCCCGGACGGACGCTGGCTCGCGTACGCGACCCGGTGGGACGGGCGCGAGGCGCTGAAGCTCCTGGACCTCGGGACCGGCGAGGACCGCTGGCTCGTGATGGACGTGCAGCGCGACGACTCGCAGGGCGGCGGGACCCGCGACCGCGACGTCTACCCGGGCTCGGCGTTCACCCCCGACTCGCGCGCCCTGATCACCAGCTACGGCGGCAAGATCATGCGCGTCGAGGTGCCGTCGGGGCAGGCGACCGAGATTCCGTTCTCGGCACGGGTGCGGCAGGAGCTCGGACCCCTGGTGAAGTTCGACTACCCGATCAACGACTCCACGCTGACCGTGTCCCAGATCCGTGGGGCCCGGCCCTCTCCGGACGGACGCCGGGTCGCGTTCTCGGCGCTCGACCGCCTCTGGGTCGCCGACCTCCCGGCGGAGGCGGCCGACGGGGACGAGCACCCGACGATCCGGGACGCCGAGCGCCTGACCGGCTCCCGGGACGTGGAGCACGCGCCCGTGTGGTCGCCGGACGGGCGCTGGATCGCGTACGTCACGTGGAACGACTCGGTCGGGGGCCAGATCCATCGCGTCCGCGCCGACGGCAGCGCGGCGCCGGAGCTGCTCACGCCGACGCCCGCCTTCTTCGACAAGCTCGCGTACTCCCGGGACGGCGTGCGGCTGCTCGCGGTGCGCGGCTCGAGGATGCACCGGATGCGCACGCTCGAGGACTTCGGCAACCACCATCCGGCCGCGGAGCTCGAGTACGTATGGCTGCCCTCGGAGGGTGGCGAGCCCACGCGGATCACCTGGGTCGGGAGCGGCGCGACCCAACAGGGCCGCAACGCGCCGCACTTCGGACCCGAC
>JBFFWJ010000552.1:0-2611 GCA_041570315.1 Longimicrobiales bacterium
GACCGGATCTCCTTCGAGCTGGGCACGCTGATCCTGCTCGTGGTCGCGGCCGCCTACCTCGTGGCCGGAGGGCTCAGGGCGGTGTACTGGACCGACGTCATCCAGGGCATCTGGATGTACGTCGCCGTGTGGGGCGGCGCGCTCTACCTGTCCTACGTGCTCTTCGGCGGTCCCCTGGAGCTGTGGCGCGCCGTGGCCGAGGCGCGACCCGATCTGCTCACGCTGCCGGGGCCGCGCGGCTTCTTCACGCCGGGGATGTGGGTCGGCATGACGGTCACGCTCTCCTTCGGCGTCGTCTTCCAGCCCCACATGCTGATCCGCTACTACACGGCGGTGGACGGCCGCACGCTCAAGATCCTGGGCGCGACGACGCCGATCTACCTCATGACGCTCTTCATCCCGGCGGCTCTCGTGGGGCTCGGCGGCGCGCTCGTGATGCCCGGGCTCGAGGGTCCGGCGGCCGACCGCATCTTCCCCGAGCTGCTCTTCGCCTACGCCCCGCCCTGGCTCACCGGCGTCATCCTCGCTGGAGCGACCGCCGCCGCGATGTCGACGCTCGACTCGATCCTCCACGCCAACATGAGCGTGCTCACCCGCGACGTGTACCAGCGCTACATCGCGCCGGACCGTGCCCAGAGCCACTACGTGTGGGTCGGCCGCATGATCGTCGTGGGGCTTCTGGTCATCGCCTACGCCCTGTCGGTGCGCACCTTCGACTTTCTCGTCGTGCTCGTCACGCTCTCGGGCTCGGGCGCGCTGCAGCTGATGCCGGCGATCCTGGGCGTCTGCTTCCCCGGGCGCCGGACGCTCACGAGGGCGGGCGTGCTGGCGGGTCTGGCGGCCGGGCTCGTCTCGCTCTACGTCACGCTGTGGCTCGTACCCCATCCGCTCGGCATTCACGGAGGGATCTGGTCGCTGCTCGTGAACGCCGCCGTGGCGCGGAACGTGTCGGCGTCGACGGCCCCGCCCAGCGCCGAGACGATCCGGCGCGTCCACGGCGAGGTGGAGCGTTACGTCTACGGAGAACCCGCCGACTCCTGAGGAGGAATGGCACGATGACTCATCCGAGGCAGGCGCACGCCGTCTTCCTGCTGCTCGTCCTGGCGACATTCGCCCCCTCGCCGGCGAGGGCTCAGCTCCAGCAGTCCCCCGAGCCCCCGCGGGTCGGACCCGAGCGGGGCTCCCTGGTCGTGGTGGGCGGAGCGATGCGCTCGGCCGAGATCTACCAGCGCTTCATCGAGCTCGCCGGCGGTCCGGACGCGCACATCGTGCTCGTGCCGACGGCGGGCGGCGGGGAGGAGTACGACGAGTTCTATCAGGGGATGAACGCGTGGCGGGCCAACGGGGCCCGCAACCTGACCCTCCTGCACACGATCGACCCGGCGGAGGCGGACACCGACGCCTTCGTCGAGCCCCTGAAGACGGCGGGTGGCGTCTTCTTCTTCGGGGGCCGCCAGTGGAGGCTCGTGGACGCCTACGGCGGAACCAGGGCCGAGGAGGCGTTCCGGGAGGTCCTCGAGCGGGGCGGGGTCATCGGGGGATCGTCCGCGGGGGCCTCCATCCAGGGCTCCTTCCTCGTCCGCGGGGACACGCGCTCGAACACGATCATGATGGGCGATCACCAGCGGGGGTTCGGCTACCTGCGCAACGTGGGGATCGACCAGCACGTGCTTCGGAGGAACCGGCAGTTCGACCTGGTCGAGGTGATCGAGGCCCACCCGGAGCTGCTCGGGATCGGCCTCGACGAGGACACGGCGATCATCGTCCAGGGAGACCGGTTCGAGGTGATCGGCTCGTCCTACGCGCTCATCTACGACAACCAGTCCACGACGGGTGCGGCCGGCAAGTTCTACTTCCTCGCGCCCGGCGACCGCTACGACATGGCGACGCGCGAGGCGACGCGCCCCTCTCGGACCTTCGCTCCGGTCCAGGGCGTGGAGCGCAAGCCGTGGGGTGGCGGCTCCTGAGCGCGCGCGCCCCGGCGCGGGGCGGGCGCGCCCGGCGGGGCAGCGGGGCGCGCGGCTCGCGTCCGCGGCGCTCCGCATCTCGGCGGCGGCCTTCGCCGTGTTGCTGGCCCTGAGGGTGGGATTCGCCGACCGGCTGATCTTTCTGCCCCCCGGCTCGTCGTACGGGGAGGGTCTTGAGGGCCTGGTGCGCCTCGAGTCGCGGACGGGAGACACGATCGCGGCGCGCTGGGTCGAGACGCCCGGTGCGGAGCTGGCGGTGCTGTTCGCCCACGGCAACGCGGAGGACGTGGGGCATGGCGTACATCATGCGGACGCCTACGCCGGCCTGGGGGTCTCGGTGCTCGCCTTCGACTACCCGGGGTACGGTCTGAGCTCGGGCCGGCCGTCCGAGGAGGGAGCCTACGCCGCGGCCGACGCGGCGTACCGGTTCCTGGTCGAGCAGAAGGGCCTGACGCCGCACGCGGTCGTCGCGCACGGCCGGTCGCTCGGGGGCGCCGTGGCCGTCGACCTGGCCAGCCGGGAGGAGGTGGGCGGGCTGGTGATCGAGAGCTCGTTCGTCTCGGCCTATCGCGTGATGGCGAACCTTCCGATCATGCCGCTGGACCAGTTCACGAGCCTGGAGAAGCTCCCCCGGGTCGATGCCC
>JBFFWJ010000553.1:0-2596 GCA_041570315.1 Longimicrobiales bacterium
CGCGCCGCCTCCTCCCGCGGCCCTCCCCTCCGCGGCGATCCGAGCGCCGAGCTGCTGCACGATCCGCATCGCATACCCCTGCGCGACCGTGGCCGTGTTCGAGTTCGTGCCGTCCACGAGGAGCTGGACGGCCGGCCCCCGTCCCGCCGCCAGGTCCGTGCCGTAGCCGGGGGGGATCTCGAGCCCCACCACCGCGCGCCCCGCGTCCAGTGCCTCACCCAGCGCGGCCGGACGATCCGAGCGCAGGACGACGTCGAAGTAGTCCGAGGCCGTGAGCGCGTCGACGAGCTCCCTGGACTCGGCCGTGCGGTCGAGATCGACGACGGCCGTCGCCACGTTGCGCACGTCGGTGTTGACCGCGTAGCCGAAGAGGAGGAGCTGGATCACCGGCGAGACGAAGATGACGCCCCGGGTCCGCGGATCGCGGAAGAGCTGACGGATCTCCTTCACCACCATCCGGCGCACGCGGAGCAGACGGAGCGCGCTCTCGGCGGTCACGTCGGCAGCTCCTTCCTGAACGCCCGGGTCGCGAGGGTGAGGCCGACGACGGCGTAGAGCAGCATGAGCACGGCTTCGGGCCACAGCACGAGGGCGCCGACACCCTTCAGGAAGATCCCGCGCGTGACGGTGACGAAGTAGCGCGCGGGGATCAGGAAGGTCACGCCTCGCAGGAAGGGCGGCATGCTCGCGATGTCGAAGAGGAAGCCGGAGAGGAGGACGGCGGGCAGGTACGTGGAGACCATCGCGATCTGCGTGGCCAGGACCTGCGACTTCACCGCGGCCGAGATGAAGATCCCCAGCCCGAGCGCTCCGACGAGGAAGAGGAGGGTGAGCACGGCCAGCAGGAGCACGCTGCCGTTCAGGGGCGTGCCGAAGAACGCCACGCCGGCCCCGACCGTGAGGGCGACGTCGAAGAGGCCGATCCCGAGATAGGGCAGAAGCTTGCCGAGAACGACCTCGGTGCGGCCCACGGGGGTGGCGGCCAGCTGCTCCATCGTGCCCCTCTCCCACTCGCGCGCGATCGTGAGCGCCGTGAGCATCGCCGCGATGATCGACATGATCACGGCGATGAGCCCCGGCACGATCATGTGACGGCTCTCGAGATCGGGGTTGTACCACGTCCTCGCCTCGAGCGACACCGGCGCGCCGCGGCCGGGATCGGAGGGGCCGGAGCGCGCCGCGTGCCGGGCGACGATCGCATCGGCGTAGTTGAGCGCGATCGTCGCGGTGTTGGCGTCGCTGCCGTCGAGGAGGAGCTGGAGCCGCGCGGGCCGGCCGGGTGCCGCGAGGTCGGCCGAGAAGCCCGGCGGTATGACGAGCACGCCCCGCACGTCGTCGCGGACGAGCCGCTCGTCCACCGCGCGATCCGACTCCAGCCACCCGGTCACGGTGAAGTAGCCGCTCGACACGAAGGCGTCGACGAGCTGCCGGCTCGAGGCGGTGCGATCCCGGTCGAGCACGGCGATCCGGATGTCGTCGACGTCCCAGGTGATCGCGTAGCCGAAGAAGAGGAGGAGGAAGACCGGAAGCACGAAGGCCAGGATCATGCTGCGCGTGTCCCGGCGGAGCTGGATCCACTCCTTGCGGGCGATGGCGAGCAGGCGGGTGCGGCTCATCGCTAGCCCACCACGGCGCCACCCTCGGCGCGCACGAGCGAGACGAACACGTCCTCGAGCGAGGGTTCGACCGGCGCGATCTCCCGGGCGTCCAGGTCCCGCTCTCGGAGGCGGTCGCGGATCAGCCGCTCGCCCTCCGCGGCCCGCTCGACGGTGACGTGGACCGACCGGCCGAACATCGCCGCCTCGAGGATCCCGGGCGCCGAGGAGAGCGCCTCCACCGAGCGGGGCGCGTCGGCGGTCTCGACGCGCAGGATCGGCTCCACGACCCGCTCGCGCAGCGCGCGGGGCGTGTCGAGCGCGATCAGGCGTCCCCGGTTCAACAGGGCGAGGCGGTGGCAGTACTCGGCCTCCTCCATGTAGTGCGTGGACACGAAGACGGTCGTGCCCTGCCGGGCCAGCTCGTCGATCATGTCCCAGAACCGGCGGCGAGCCACCGGATCCACCCCCGAGGTGGGCTCGTCGAGGAAGAGGATCGGCGGCTCGTGCACGAGCGCACACCCCAGGGCGAGGCGCTGCTTCCATCCGAGGGGCAGCGAGGCGGTGAGCTGACCCGCCTCGTCCTCGAGGCCCGACATCTCCAGGATCCAGCGGCGGCGCTCCTTCAGCCGGCCGCCGGAGACACCGTAGAGCCCGCCGAAGAGCTCGATGTTCTCCTCGACCGTGAGGTCGGTGTACAGGGAGAACTTCTGGGACATGTAGCCGATGCTGCGCTTGATGGCGGCGCGCTCGTCCCGGATGTCGTGCCCGGCGACGCGGCCCTCCCCCTCGGTCGGCGCGAGGAGGCCCGTGAGCATCTTGATCGTCGTCGTCTTGCCGGCCCCGTTCGGCCCGAGAAAGCCGAAGATCTCGCCGGCCCGCACCTCGAAGCTCACCGCGTCGACGGCGGTGAAGTCGCCGAAGCGGCGCGTCAGGCGCCGAACCACCACCGGGAGTCCGCCACCGGGCGGCGCACCGCCGACGCCGTCCGGTCGTGCCCC
>JBFFWJ010000554.1:0-2585 GCA_041570315.1 Longimicrobiales bacterium
CCTCGCGCGGCGGCGCCCGGGCACCGCGAGGGGCCCGGGCGCCGCTGACTCAAGCGGGCGGGCGGATCCGAAGGATCAGGTCGTCCCCGAGGCGGGGAATCCCCCGCCCGTCGCGGTTGCTCGTACCGACCCAGAGAGACCCGTCCGGTGCCTGTCGTATCGCCCGGAGGCGTCCGAACGCGTCCGGAAGGAGGGTCTCCTCACAGAGGACCTGCGGCCGGTCTTCGTCGTCCCACGCCATGGCGAGGCGCCGCAGCGATGCGCCGCGCAGCCCGGTCACGAAGACGCTGCCGTCCCAGCCCGCGTGTCCACCCCGGTAGATGGCCAGGCCGGCGGGCGCGAGCGCCGGGGTCCAGACGGCGAGCGGGGAGGTGAGGCCACCGCCCTGCGAGGCGCCGGTGACGATCGGCCAACCGAGGTTCGCGCCGGGCGACGCGACGCTGAGCTCGTCGTCATCCGTGCGGAAATCCTCGGACTCGAGGCCGGAGGGACCGTGGTCGATCACGAGTGGATGCCTGGCGGCGGGATGCCAGGCGATCCCCTGTACGTGACGGATTCCCTTCGCGTAGACCGGAGACCCGGGGGTAGGGTTCGACTCCGGCACCGACCCGTCCCGGGTCCAGCGGAGGATCTTGCCCCGGCTGGACGCGGGTGACTGTGCCCACCAGTGGTCGAGCGCATCGCCGTTGGACACGTACAGGAGGCCGTCCGGCCCGAAGCGGAGCGCGCCCCCGCCGTGCAGGTATCCCGAGGCGACGCCCCTCACGACCGGCTCGACGTCCCGGGGCCCGGCCCCCCGAACGGGAATGCGGTAGACCGTGAGCGTGATCGGCTGCCCCCGATCGGGCCCGAGGCTTCTGAGCAGTCGGTCACGGATCCGCCGCAGGAGGTGGCTGGACGGTCGGGCGACCGTGGCCACCACGTATGCGTGCTCCCCGCCAGGGCCGAGGTCGATGCCCATGAGGCCCACCTCGGATCCGGCGGGAGCGTGCACGGGGAGCTCCGCCCAGGGCTCGGCCTCGAGGCGACCCTGCGCCGGGATCACGCGGATCCGGCCGGGGCGCTCGGTGACGAGGGCGCGTCCGTCCGGCAGGAACGCGATGTCCCACGGGACTTCGAGCCCGGCCGCGATCGTGTCGACGACGGGCGGCGCGGAGCCCGTGCACGCGGCGACCGTCGACTCCACCTCGGTGACGCCGATCGTCTCGGCCTCGATCTGCGGTGGGCGGGCCTCGCACGCCCCGAGGGCGGGGAGGGCGAGAACCGCGGCCGCGGCGCTCCGAAGGCGGGCGTATCGACCGGCGGCGGCCTGTCGGCCGTGTAGGAGCGGGGGGGAGGTGCTCGTGATCACCGATACGGTACCCGGGGACGTTGGCCCAGGTGCCGCCACGCGATTACCCTCCCGGGGAGGCGTGAACGCCACCGTGGCCCCACGCGCCTGGCCGCTACGACCGGAGCACCCGTGATCCCGAAGGGCTCGATACGTCTCGGCGATCATCCCGGCCCGCTCGGGCGCATCGGGCTGGGCGCGATGCTCCTCTCGCTGGCGAGCCGACCCGATCGTGAGACGGCGAAGGCCGTCATTCGACGCGCGGTGGAGCTCGGGATGAACCTCATCGATACCGCCGACGTGTACGCGCTCGACGACGGGGACATCGGCCACAACGAGCGGCTGATCGCCGAGGCGCTCGCTGAGATGGGCCCTCAGGCGTCGGACGTGCTGGTCGCCACCAAGGGGGGGATGAGGCGGCCGGAGGGGCGTTGGGTGAAGGCTGCGCGGCCGGAGCGGCTGCGAGCGGCGTGCGAGGCCAGCCTGGTCGCGCTCGGAGTCGACAGCATCGCGCTCTACCAGCTCCACGCTCCGGACCCAGAGGTGCCGTTCGCCGAGTCCGTGGGCGCGCTGGCCCGACTGAGGGAAGAGGGCAAAGTCCGGGCGGTCGGCCTGTCGAACGTGGGCGTGGCGCAGATCGAGGAGGCTCGCTCGATCGTGCCGATCGCGTCGGTGCAGAACTGGCTCTCACCCTGGTCGATCGGATCGCGGCCCGGCCCGGTGGTACGATACTGCGAAAGGGAGAGCCTCGTCTTTCTGGCGTACGCTCCGATGGGCGGAGCGAGCCGCGCTCCCCTGCTCGGGCGCTCGCGCGCGCTCGTCGAGCTCGGGCGCGAGCTCGGAGCCACCCCCTTCCAGCTCGCGCTGGCGGCGCTGCTGCACGAGTCACCGGCGGTCGTGCCCATCCCCTCGTCCACCCGGCTCGCTACTGTCGAGAGCTCGGCGCGAGCGGCGTCGATCGAGCTCGATGAGGTCGATCGGGCACGGCTGCGGCGGGCCTTCGCGGAGCTCTCCGGGCAACCGTCATGGGTGCGGCGCGCGTTCTCCCGCCTGCGCCGGGCCATCGGAGCGTGACGGGGGGCATGCCGGACCGGAGCCTGGTCGCGGCGCTCGAGGCGGTCCTGCCGCGGCGGTGCGCCCTGAGCGTGTGGGAGGGCGGCGACGATCCCGGCCTCTTTCCCATCGAGGCAGGGGCGGTGGAGCGGGCCGTGCCGAGCCGCAGGCTCGAGTTCGCACGCGGCCGCGCGTGCGCTCC
>JBFFWJ010000555.1:0-2582 GCA_041570315.1 Longimicrobiales bacterium
CGATCGAGGCCGTACGAGGCGGACGGGGGCTCACCCTCGAGCAGCGTCTCCGCTGGAGCAACGTGGGCTTCCTGATCATCGTCGGCATCATGCTCTGGGCCCTGTCCAACGATTTCCTGCGGCTGTTCGGGCTTTGAGCGTGAGCGGCGCGCGCGTGCGGCGCCTGCGCGTCGGATGCGTCTTCGCGGCCGCGGGGGCCTGCGGCCTCTTGGCGTCGGCTTCCGCGGCCCAGGAGGGCTGGAGCACCGTCGCTGTCGACGAGCGCTTCTACGCTCTCGAGGACGAGACGCTGTCCGGGGTGATCGCCACCCTGAATGGGATGCGCCTGGAGGGACCGGGCGCCCCGCTGTCCCAGGGCCTGACCCAATGGAGCATCCGACCCGAGTGGCGGCCCGTCGCCGCGGGCGGCCGGTGCCGGGTGTCCGATCTCGACCTCAACGTGCGGATCGTCGTCACCCTCCCGAGGTGGGTGAGGGCGGAGCGGGCGTCGCCGACGGATCGAGAGCGCTGGTCGCGGATCGAGACGTCGATCCGTGAGCACGAGTACCGCCATCGGGACCTCACGCTGGAGGCCGCCGAGGCGCTGTTCTCGACCCTGAGCTCGCTGCAGGCGAGCGGGTGCTCCGCGCTGCGACGGGCGTTCGCGGGTGCGCTCTCGCTTGCCGAGGCGCGCATCGACGCCGGGCACGCGGAGCTCGACCGGGAGACGCCGAGCCGCCTGATCGGCCTCGAGTAGGGCACGGTCTCGGCGCACGGCCGCCCGGGCTCACAGGAAGGTGAGCTGGCTGGGGCCGGTCCGGTAGCGGAGGTCCTCGACGTCGATCAGCTCGGTGGCCCGGTGTTGGAGCGCCACGTCGAGGTGCCCGCGCCAGCCCAGGCGCTCGAGAGCGTCTCCGACCACCTTGCGCGCCAGAGCGGGACGATTGCACTCCCTCGACAGGTGAGCGAGCACGACTCCCGCGAGACGCGGGTGCGCGAGCTCGGTGATCAGGCGAGCGGCGGCCTGGTTCGACAGGTGGCCGTGGCTGGATGAGATCCGTCGCTTCACCGACACCGGGTAGTCGCTCGCGTGCAGCATCACCTCGTCGTGGTTGGCCTCCAGGATCAGGAGGTCGCACGCCGAGAGCGCGTGCTTGATCTGGGCGGTGGGGCGCCCCAGATCGGTGGCGATCCCGAGGCGGAGCCCGGTGCACTCGTCGACCAGCGTGAGGCCCACGGGATCCGCCGCGTCGTGAACGGTGAGGAACGGCTCGATGCGCACGTCTCCGACGGCGAACGGCTGACCCGGGCGGTATTCGATCACGCGCTCGCTCCCGCGCAACCGCTTCGCGCAGGCCTCGCGCGTGCGGCTCGTCATGTACAGGGCCGTGCCGTGCCGCCTGGCGAAGACCCCGATCCCGCCGGTGTGGTCGCCGTGCTCGTGGGTGACGACGATCCCGGCGATCGAGTCGGCGTCGACGTCCAGCGATTCGAGCCGCTGCGCGGCCTGTCGGGCGCTGAAGCCGAGATCCACCAGGAGTCGCGTGTTGCCGGCCCACAGGAAGACCGAGTTCCCCGCGCTCCCGCTGCCCAGCACCGAGACCCTCACTCCGGGCCCTTGCGCCGGGGCGTTCGGCCCCACGCGCTCACACCGCGCGGCGCCCGGCCGTGTCCGCCCAAGCCTCCCGGAGGATGCGCTCCATGCCCGGCGTCAGGCGCTGCTCCCGGCGCTCCATGGCGCGCACCGCCGACTCGAGGAACTTCGCGAGACGGTGATCTCTCAGATCCGGGCCCATGCCCCAGCTGAAGGGAGGAACGACGCTCGGAGGCATCAGGCCCCCGAAGAGGTTGCTGCCGGCGCCCACCACCGTTCCCGTGTTCAGTACGGTGCCGATCCCGGTCTTGACGTGATCCCCCAGGAAGCAGCCGACCTTGAGGAGGCCGGTGTCCGTCTCACCCCCGAGCGTCCACACGCGCACGGGCCTGTAGTTGTTCTTGAGGTCGGAATTGGTGGTGAACGCGCCCAGGTTGACCCAACAGCCGAGGAGGGCGTGACCGATGTGGCCGTCGTGCGCCTTGTTCACGAAGTCGAGGAAGACGCTGTCGGCGACCTCTCCCCGCACCCGGCACACCCGGCCGAACGAAGACGTCCCGATCGCGCCCCCGAGCAGCGTGGAGTCCTGCCCGACGAAGAGCGGCCCCGTCAGGCGGGCGGGCCCCTCGACCCGGACGCCGGCTCCGAGGCGGATGGGCCCCTTTCGTGTGTCGAGATAGACACCGGGCTCGACCTCGGCGCCAGGGGCGAGCGACACCGTGCCGCTCCCGACGCGAACGGCCCCCGGGGTCGGCGTGTCGTCCGGGAACAGGTGGGCCACGTCCGCCGCGATCCGCCGTGCATTGTCCGCCACGAGGGTCCACGGCCCGCTGCGGGCGATCCGCGCTCGCTTCGGTGGCTCGAGGAGGTGCCCCTCCATCTCCACGACGGCATCGGTTTCGCGATCCGCGCCCGGGTCCCGCAGCCAGAGCTCGGAGGGAAGCGCCGTCCCCTCCGGGAGAACCCATCCCGCCGGCTGCCCGCCGACCGTGATGCGGGCCGGGACATC
>JBFFWJ010000556.1:0-2571 GCA_041570315.1 Longimicrobiales bacterium
GGCGGCGCGACGCTCGACGGTGAGGGCCGCGAGGCCCGACCGTGAGCGCGGGCGGCTTCAGCCCAGCGGCACCATCAGGTTGACGGCGATCGTCTCCGAGCCCGGGTTCTCGTGCCGGTTCATCAGCTTGCCGTGCGACATGTGGTGGTAGCTGCCCGTCAGCCGGATGTCGCGGGGGAACCGGTACCCGACCTCGAAGCCGGAGCGGAGGACCCCGGCGCTGCCGAGCTGCTTGCCCTCCACCCCGGCCAGGTAGAGAGCGGGCCCGATGTCCAGGCTCAAGACGAAGCCTTCCGCCAGGTGCAGGTCGTGCGCCGCCGACAGCCAGCTGTAGAAGGTGCCGTCCGAGTTGGCCGCCACGCCGAAGAGCGGCTTGATGCGCTTCCAGGTGATCCCGGGCTGGTACTCGACCAGCACGTCGATCGCGTGGTTCTCGTCGTCGACCGCGTCGAACTGGCCCGAGCTCACCCTCAGCATCGGACGGTCCGCGTCGGGCTGCGGCGTGTCGAAGAGGAAGCCCGGGAGGACGCCGACGAGCGCGACGCCGCTGATGTGGAGGACGGACCGGTCCTGGGCACCGGCGGGTGACGCGCACCCCAGCACGAGAAGCGCGCTGACGAGCAGGGCGGTCGTGCGCATCACGGTCGGGTCGGGTGCTCGAAGATCGGTCTTACGCTCCTGGGAGGCTCCCTCGGCTGCGAGGGCCGCCGCGTGTGCACCGGCGCCCCATTGTCGACCATCGTGCCCGCGAGCGCAACGGTTCAGGCCGCGCGCTCCGCCGCGCGCACCAGAAGGAGGAGGGCGATGATCAGGAGGAAGGCGGCTCCGGCCAGCGTCGGGATCGAGACGAACCCGAACACCGCCACGTAGCGCCCCGAGCACGGCACGCCGCTCGAGCACGCGCCGACGTCGAGGCTCGGCCTCCACTGGATGAGGACGTGGTACGACGCGATGAGCAGCCCGACCACCGGGAGCGGCAGCGCGTAGCGCCAGGCCGCGCCGTCGGAGCGGAGCATGCCCACGCCGAGCACGAGGACCAGGGGGTACATCGCGATGCGCTGATACCAGCAGAGCGAGCACGGGACCAGGTGGACGATCTCGGACAGGTAGAGGCTGCCCGCGGTCGCGATCGCCGCCACGCCCCACGCCCACCCGAGGGGGTGCCGGGCCCGTCCGGTGAAGGTCGCGATCAGGCGGCCCCGCGGGCCCGGCAGCGCGAGCGCCGCGCCCAGGGCGACCGAGGCCGCGACCGCCGCGAAGGCGAGCACCGCCAGCATCGTGATGATCGTCGCGTAGTAGGCCACGGATCCTCCCCGCCCCTCCGTTCGCTTCGTGGGAGCCGAAGAGTCGCCGGACGGCCGCAGGCGCGCAATCGAGGGACGCGGCCGCCCCTCCCCAAGCGCCCGTCAGGACGTCGCGTCCACCAGAGCCGCGCGCCGCCGCCTCCACGCCAGCCCGGCCACCAGGAAGACCAGCGCCAAAGCCGAGGTGAGGTACGCCGTGTTCGCCACCAGCGGCAGCTCCGCGTAGCGGTCGGCCAGCCCGACGAAGGCCCACACGAACACGATCGGAAAGAGCCAGTTGCCGCGGCGCACGACCATGAAGGCGCACAGGCCGGCTCCGACGGCCATCATGACCGCCGACCAGCCCGGGCCCCCGAGGCCCAGCCCTCCCCACCCGAGGTACGTCACGAGCTGGAAGGTGTTCGAGATCAACGCCACCGAGATCCACGCGAGGTAGAGGCCGAACGGGTACGCGACGAAGAGGCGAGGGCCCCACCCGTCCGGCCGGGCCCCGAACCCGGCGCGCTCGTGGATCTGCACCAGGTTGACGAGGAGCGCCACCATGATCGCCCAGGCCGCCGGGAACAGGCTGAAGGAGAAGGTCACCACCCACGCGATGTTCAACACGCCGTTGGCGAGCCACCCGTAGCCGAGCCGGCCGAGCGGCGCACACCGTCGCTGGCCCGGGAGCGCCTGAAAGACGACGAAGGCCGCCAGCCACAGGTAGATCAGGCTCCAGATCCCGAAGACGTAGCTCGCCGGCAGGAAGTGCGAGGGGTAGCGGTTCGCGATCACGCCGATCGACTCGCCGCTCAAGGCCCCCGAGCCGGCCATCCCGTTGGCCCACAGGACGGCCGCGAGGACGGCGACATTGAGGGCCTGCATGCGGGGGGGGTGCGCAGGGCGCGGGGAGTGCTCCATCGGGTCTCGTCTCCTCGCCTGGGGGGCCGTCCGGGTCCCCCGGGCGCTCGCCCGGCAGCCCTTCGGGTTCGGCAGCCGCATCCTGGCAGGACGGGGCCCGTGGCGCTACCTGGAGAGCAGCCGGGCGGTATCGGTGCGCTCCTCTCCCCTGCACTCCTTTGGCCCGATCGGCTCCGCGACTCCACGCGGAGCCAACGTGCCGGGGCTCACGCGCGAGCGCCCGGTGCGGAAGGTCGAATCACGGCATCGCCACGGGCACCGCCGTCCCCGAACGCGAACGCGCCGCAGGGCCTCCAAGGCCTTGCGGCGCTTCCGTTTCCCTCAGAGCGGGAGACCGGGCTCGAACCGGCGACCCTCAGCTTGGGAA
>JBFFWJ010000557.1:0-2566 GCA_041570315.1 Longimicrobiales bacterium
CGTGGAGGCCCCCGAGATCGCCGCGCCCGACCCGGCCTGGGTGATCTGAGGGGCCGCCCGGGCCCGGTGGTTCGGGGCGACCGCGCCGGTTACCTTGATAGCGGGCCCCGTTTCGGTGGGGTGACCGCGTCGAAGGGAGAGGACGATGAGACATCACGACGAAGCTCCGTATATCGTCATCGAGCGCGACAGCGGCGGCGGGGTCGGCTCGTTCGTGCTGGGGGCGCTGGTCGGCGCCGGGCTCGCGTTGCTCTTCGCTCCCAAGGCGGGCGCCGAGACCCAGGAGGATCTCCGCGAGCGGGCGCGTCAGCTGCGCGACGTGGCGGAGGAGCGTGTCCGGGAGGCGCAGCGTCAGCTCGAGGAGCGCCTCGACGTCGCCCGCGGGGGCATGCAGTCGCGGGTCGACGACGTGCGCGAAGCGCTGGATGCGGGCCGCCACGCGGCCACGGACGCACGGGAGGACCTGAAGGGCAAGCTGGAGCGCTCGAAGGCCGCGTACCGAGCCGGGATGAGCGCGGCGCGCGAGGCCGTGGCGGCGGGCTCCGAAGAGGAATCGCAAGACTGACCGCTGACCGGAGCCCGCTCCCGCAGGCGTGACGATGGCGGAGCGACCGGCCGCCCCGCGCCGCCACCACCGCCCGCTCTATCGGTTCCGCGAGTTTCTGCGCAGGCTCGCCGAGAAGTGCGACGACGACGAGATCTTCTTCATGGCGGGGGCGATCGCCTTCAATCTCGTCATGGCCCTCTTCCCGCTCCTCCTCCTGGGCATCGGGATCACCGGGTATGCGCTCTCGGGCCTGGACGACCCCGCGCGGGCCGTCGTCGACATCGTCACGAACAACCTCCCGCAAGCGTCCGGCACCGATGTGACGGGTCTGGTCGAGCGCCTCACCGAGGGGCTCCTCGAGCGCAGAGCGGGCTTCACCATCGCCGGATCCCTGTTCCTCGTCTGGGTCGCGACCCGGTTGTCCGGATCACTCAGGGTCGCGCTCCGGGAGACCTTCGACATCGGGACCAAGAGGAACCCGGTCCTCGGCAAGGTCTTCGACACGACCGCCGTCATCCTGGGGATCCTGCTCCTGACGCTGAATCTGGGCGTCGCGGTGGTGGGGGCCGCCGCGATGGACTACGGGGTGTCCCTCTTCGGGCTCGGCGGGGCGACGATCTCGCTCGCCGAGCAGGTCCTCGCCCTCGCCGTCTCGTTCGCCTCGATCTGGACGCTCCTGATTCTCGCGTACCGCTACATGCCGGCGCGACCGATCCGCTGGAGGACCGCGGCGGTCGCGGCGACCTTCACGGCGATCGCGCACGAGAGCCTGAAGTTCGGCTTCTCGTGGTACGCGACGGACGTCGCGAACTACGGGTCCACGCTGGGCAACCTGGCCAACGTGGCCGTGCTTTTTTTCTGGATCTATTACGAGTCCCTAGTGTTTATTCTGGGCGGTGAAGTGGCGCAGGTTTCCTCGATGCGGCGCGCGAGCCGCGTGGGGATCGTGAGCTTCGAGGACGGTCCATGAGCGAGGACGGACGGCGCGTGGTGGCCCGCAACCGGAAGGCTCGCCACGAGTACGAGGTGCTGGAGACGCTGGAGGCCGGCATCGAGCTCAAGGGTCCCGAGGTGAAGTCGCTCCGGGCCGGGCACGTGTCCTTCCAGGACGCCTTCGCACGCGTCGAGCGCGGCGAGGCGTGGCTGCACAGCCTGCACATCAGCCCGTACGAGCAGGCGAATCGCAACAACGTGGACCCGCTTCGCGCCCGGCGACTGCTGCTCAACCGGAGCGAGATCCGCCGGCTGGTCGCCCTCACCGAGGAGAAGGGGCTGACCCTGATCCCGCTGGAGATCTACTTCAAGCGGGGGTACGCCAAGGTCGCCGTCGCCGTGGCGCGCGGCCGCAAGCTCCACGACAAGCGTGAGGAGCTGAAGCGGCGCCAGCAGGAGCGGGAGGCGAGGCGGGCGGTGGAGGCTCACTGATGCGGACCCTGGCCCTCGTCCTCGCGCTGGGCGCCGCACCGGCCGCCGCGCTCGGCCAGGGACGCCCCGAGCTGCGCCTGGAGCGGGCGGACGGCTCGTATTCGGGCATCGCCGTGCACCTCGAGCGCGGGGTCGCTTCCGTGCCGGTCGACCTCTTCTCCGAGCTCGGGTGGTCCGTGCAGCGCTCGGGGGGCGCCCTTTCGATCTCCGTGCCGGGCGAGATCTCCATCGACCTTCGCCTTGGCTCGCCCTTCTTCCGCTGGGACGGCGTCGTGCTGCAGCTCACGGACCCTCCCTACGCGATCGACGAGGGTGTCTTCGTGCCGCTGCAGCTGCTCAGCGACTTCTTCCCTCGGCGGCTGCCGGATCTGTACGAGTTCGACGGGCCCAACGCGACGCTGCGCGCGGGGGATCCCTCGGTGCGGTCGGAGGGCCCGGGCAGGGTCGCTCCGGCGGCCGACCCGGTCGGGCCGGGGGCGGGTCCTCCCTCCGCGGCGGGCGGGACGGGTGCCGGGGCCGGTGACCCAACCGGTGACGCAACCGGTGACGCAACCGGTGACGGGCCGGGGCGGTCGGGCGAGGCGCTCGGCCCGC
>JBFFWJ010000558.1:0-2552 GCA_041570315.1 Longimicrobiales bacterium
ATCCGGCGATGTGCCCTTACGTGGGTCGGAGCCGGAGGGTTCGGGCGAACGGAGATTCTGCGTGGAGCGGACTGCACGTGTCGAGTATCGCTAGTTTGGCGCCGCGGCGCTCGTGGGCCGGACGGCGCCAGGAACCATTGGCGGCGGGCCGTCGTACGAGAGGTTCCCGCCGCGTCCCGTTCCTTCCGATACCGTTGAGCCGATGAGGCGCCCCCTCCACGCCGGTTTCGCGTCGACCGCCGCGGCCGCCTTGATCCTCGGCGCGTGCGGCGGCGAGGCGGGCGAGCGGAGGCCCCACATCGTGGGCGTCGGCGCCGAGCTCATGGCGCAGGAGGCCCCGGAGGCCGTGGGCCGTCCGGCGTACGGAGGAGAGCGCGGGCCGAGGCTCGCCGACCCGAGCGAGACCGCCGGCCGCTTCCCCTTCTACTGGACGAGGGCGATCTACTCCGGCTACGGCCGGGGATGGTACCGCCGGGGCGGCTCGTGGGCGACGGACTTTCCGAAGGGTGACCGGCAGTTCCTGGTCGTGCTCAAGCGCCTCGTCCGCCTCAACGCGTACGACTGGGAGAACGCCGTCAGCCTCGCCGACCCCAACCTGCGCAAGTTCCCGGTGCTCTACGCGGTCGAGGTCGGGGGGATGGACATGACCGAGGAGGAGGTCGAGGGTCTGCGCGGCTACCTCGACGCGGGCGGCTTCCTCATCGTGGATGACTTCTGGGGCCAGCGGCAGTGGGACGTCTTCGAGTACAACCTCCGTCGCGTCTATCCCGACCGGCAGATCGTCGACATCGGCCTCGACCACGAGATCTACTCGGCCTACTACGACATCGAGGAGGTCATGCAGGTGCCGGCGATCGGGCGGGCGAGCCGCCCGGCCGAGTGCTGGGGGTGCTACCCCCAGGTCAAGGGCATGTACGACGACAGGGGGCGGCTCAGCGTCATCATCAACTTCAACACCGACCTCGGCGATGCCTGGGAGTGGGCCGAGAGCCCCGCCTACCCGCTCCCCTACTCGACGTACGCCTACGAGATGGGTGCGAACATGATCGTCTACGCGATGAGCCACTGAGGCGGGAATCGGGACGACCATGGACGTGATCTTCGAGTTCCTCTTCAAGTATCGGGCGCTCGTGTTCGAGCAGGGCGAGCTCGGATTCGGCGCGCCGGCGTCGGTCAGGCTCTGGCTGGGGCTGGCCGGCCTGCTCGGGGCCAGCGCGGTCGCCACCTACACGATCGCGCGCGGGCGCAGCTCGGTCGCGGACCGTGGCATCATGGCGGCGCTGCGGGTCGCGCTCCTCGGGGTGCTCGTCTTCTGTCTCATGCAGCCGACGCTCGTGCTCTCCACGGTCGTCCCGCAGCAGAACTTCGTGGGCGTCCTGATCGACGACTCGCGGAGCATGGAGCTCGAGAACCGGGACGGGACCGCTCGGAGCGCCTTCGTGGCGGAGGCGTTCACGCCCGGCGAGAGCCCGCTCATCGAGCAGCTCTCGGAGCGCTTCGTCCTGCGCTTCTTCCGCTTCTCGGACGGCGCCGACCGGATCGACGGACTCCAGGAGCTGACCTTCGACGGGACGCACACCCGGCTCGGCCAGGCGCTGGACGCGGCGCGCGAGGAGCTCTCGAGCGTGCCGCTGTCCGGCCTCGTGCTCGTCTCGGACGGGGCGGACAACGACGACCGCCCGCTCACCGAAGCGCTCCTCCCGCTCCAGGCGGCCGGCGTGCCGGTCTTCACCGTGGGGGTGGGCGAGGAGTCGATCGAGCCGGACATCGAGCTCGGCCGGGTCGAGCTCCCGCGCGCCGTGCTCGAGGGCTCGACGCTCATGGTCGACCTCGTCGTCACGCAGAACGGCTTCGGGCGGGCGACGGTCCCGATCGTCGTGGAGGACGACACGCGGATCCTCGCGGAGGAGACGGTCGAGCTCGGCCCCGACGGCGAGCCCGTGGTCGCCCGGATCGGCTTCGAGCTGACGCAGCCCGGATCGCGGCGCGTGCAGTTCCGGATTCCACCGCAGCCCGGAGAGCGGGTCGACCGCAACAACCAGCGCAATGCCTGGGTCGAGGTGCGGGGCGAGCGCGAGAAGATCCTGTACTTCGAGGGTGAGCCGCGCTTCGAGGTCAAGTTCATGCGGCGCGCGGTGGAGGACGACGACAACCTGCAGCTCGTCGTCCTGCAGCGCACCGCCGAGAGCAAGTTCCTGCGCCTTTCGGTCACGGACAGCACGGAGCTCGAGTTCGGCTTCCCCACCTCCCGCGAGGAGCTGTACCGATACCGGAGCCTGGTGCTGGGCAGCGCCGAGGCCTCCTTCTTCACGCACGACCAGCTCCAGATGATCGCGGACTTCGTCTCCGAGCGCGGAGGCAGCCTGCTCCTGCTGGGCGGCCACAGCTCCTTCGCGGAGGGAGGCTGGGAGGGCACGCCGGTCGAGGAGGTGATGCCGGTGGTGATGAGCGACGGCGCCGCGGGACCGGAGGGGTTCTTCACCGAAGTCGAGGTCTCCCCGACGCCCGCGGGGCTCGCGCACGCCGCGGTTCAGCTCGATGCAGAACCGGGA
>JBFFWJ010000559.1:0-2535 GCA_041570315.1 Longimicrobiales bacterium
ATCGGGGTCGTGGTGCCGTGGATCCAGACCCGCACCGCGATCGACCTGGCCTTCACCCCGGACACGGCCGGAGGCGACGGCCTGGGGCTCAACCCCACGCTCACGGCCGCCCCCGCCGTCGACGGATACCTGGCCGCCCTCGGAGGCGCCGCCGTGGCCGCCCGGGACAACGCGACGGCCGTGTGCGCGGCGGGGCCCGGGCCCGAGTGCGAAGCGGCGCAGGCGCTGGCGGCGCGCACGGAAGGGTTCCTGGGCTCGGCGCAGGGGGCATACGGAGCGTCCCCCTTCTTCCCGCTCGGGGGCTCGTCCGCCGCGGCCGCGCTCGCCGCGGCGTCCGCGACGCTCGACGCCGACCTGGTCGCGGCGGGTCTGTCCGGCATCGGCGCGACGATGGCCTTCGCCGGGGCCGGCGTGACCGCGGAGGACATCCTGACCCTTCCGGCCCTGGGCGGCGCGGGCATCAACGGCAGCCCTCTGCGGACCCGCCGCGGGCTCTGGCAGACCGGAGACATCGAGGTGAGCGCGCTCCTGCGCCTGCTCGACCGCGAGCCTTCGGGCCCGTCCGTCGCTGGACTGTCCTACCGGGTGAGCGTGGGCGGGCTGGTCCGTCTGGGCACCGGCGCGCCCGAGGACCCGGACGTCTTCCTGGACGTGGGCACCGGGGACGGTCAGGTCGACGTGGAGGGTCGGGTGATCGGAGCGCTGAGCATCGGGCGGCTCGGGCTCGCGGTCGGCGGCCGTTACGGCGTCCAGGAGCCACGCACGCTCGTGAAGCGCGTCGCGCCGCTCGAGGCGCCGATGCCGGAGCTCGCCACCCGTCAGCTCGTCCGCTGGAGCCCCGCCTCCTACGTCGAGATCGAGGCCGCCCCCACGCTCCGGTTCACGCGCGAGCTCTCCTTCTCGGGCCGGATCCGATACTTCGAGAAGGGCCGGGACGTCTTCGAGCTGGTCGAGTCAGCCCCGGCGCTCGACCCCGACGTGCTCGGACGCGAGAGCGGGATGAAGCTGACGCAGCTCGGGGCCGGGCTCCGCTACTCCACGGTCGCGCAATGGCGCGAGGGGGTCGCGACCCGGCCCCTGGAGGCGCACCTGCGTCTGATCTGGGCGGCCGCGGGAAGCGGAGGGCATACGCCCGAGGCGGCACGGATCGAGGCGGGGATCCGGCTCTTCAAGCGGTTCTGGGGGCCCGAGCCGAACCGGTAGCCGCGCCCTCTAGCCGCCCTGCGCCTGGAGGAGCTCGCGCGCGTGCTCGCGGGACGCGGCGGACTCGGGATCGCCGCCGAGCATGCGGGCCACCTCCTGGACGCGGGCATCCCCGACGAGCGCCCGCACCGTCGTGGACGTGACTCCCCCGGCCGCGGCCTTCTCCACGAGCAGATGGCTCGCCGCGCGCGAGGCGACCTGGGCGAGGTGCGTGACGACGAAGACCTGATGCCCGCGTGCGACCTGAGCGAGCTTGTCCGCGACCGCGGTCGCCACGACCCCGCCGATGCCGGCGTCGATCTCGTCGAACACGAGGACCGGCACGCGATCGACGGCGGCCAGGATGGACTTGAGCGCGAGCATCACCCGGGACAGCTCACCGCCGCTGGCGATCCGGGAGAGCGGCATCACCTCGAATCCCGGATTCGGTGAGAGGAGGAACTCCACGCGCTCGGCTCCCCCGGACCCCACCTCCTCGTAGGGCTTCAGCTCCACCTCGAAGCGGGCGCCGGGAAGGCCGACCTCCGGCAGGACCTCGGCGACCGCCTCCGACAGCCTGGTCGCCGCGGCATGCCGCAGCGCGCTGAGACGCCCGCCCGCCGCGCGCACCGCGCCCTGCTTGTCCGTGATCCTCCGCTCGAGCAGACCCAGGTCCCGGTCGGCGTCGTCGAGAGCGGCGAGCTCCGCGCGCACGCGCTGAGCGGTGGCGAGCACGTCGGCCAGCTCGGGGCCGTACTTGCGCTTGAGGCGGAAGATCCGGTCCAACCGTCCCCGCACCTCCTCCAGCCGCTCGGGGTCGTGATCGATCGACGCGGCGTAGTCCCCCAGGCGGCGCCCCACGTCCGAGATCGCATGCCAGGCCTCCGCCAACCGCTCGGCCGCGTCGGCCAGCTCGGGATCGTAGTCGGCCAGCCTCCGTGCCCGCTGCCGGGCCTCGGCCACGCGGTCCGCCACGGCCTCGTCGCCTCCATACAGCTCTTCGTGCAGCGCCGCCGCGCCGAGCGAGAGCTCCTCGGAGTGCTCGAGGCGGGCGGACTCGGCCTCGAGCGCGTCGTCCTCTCCCGGAGCGAGCCGCGCACCGTCGATCTCCGAGAGCTGGAAGCGCAGAAAGTCGGCGCGGCTCTCGACGTCCCTCAGATGGTCCCGGCGCGACTCGAGGTCGGCTCTCAAGGCGGTGAGCTCGGCGTGCAGCCTCGCCACCTCCTCCGCCGCGTCTTCGGCCTCGGACTCCAGCACCATTAATCGTATCCCGCCGGGATTCTGAAACGTCGGCGGAACCCATTTGACGATCGACTGAATGCCGGCGGATTCAAGCAGAGTTTTCATCACTTC
>JBFFWJ010000560.1:0-2531 GCA_041570315.1 Longimicrobiales bacterium
CATCGACCGCCTGCTCGGCGAGCACGGCGTCGTCGCGCTCGTGGCGGCGAGCGGCGCTCCGGCGTCCGTGCTGCGCCCCGACGGGACGCCGGGCCCCGGGCCGATCCCGGCCGGCCCGCGCGATACCCGCCCGGCTTCCCTCACGACGACCGCCGCGGTCGCCGGGTCCCCCCTGATCTCGGTCCCCATGGGCCTCGTGGACGGCCTGCCCGTGGGTCTCACCTTCGCGGGTCCCGCATGGTCGGAGGCCCTGCTGATCTCTCTCGCGTACGACTACGAGCAGGCGTCGCAGGCCCGCGTTCCGCCTCCGATGGCCCTGACGGCCCTCGGAGGAGGGCCGACGCCGCCGGGGCGGATGTAGCGCCGCCCCGACCGAGCGGCGCGCCGGCGCACCGAGCCGCCGAGGGTGGCGCGGCGCCGCGTCCGGGGTCTCAGGCTAGTCGGAGGCTCTCCGCTCGAAGCGCTGCATCCGCCTCCCGTTTCCCGCCTCGCCGGTGTAGAGGTAGCCGCGCGAGTCGAGCACGACCATGTGCGCCCGGATGAACTCGCCCATCTGCCGGCCCGGCCGGCCGAACCGGCCCAGGATCTCCAGGTCGCCGCGCCTCAGCATCCAGACCCGCTGGTTCGTGCCGTCGATCAGGTAGAGGATGCTCTGCTCGGGGTCCCGCGAGAGCCCCAGGCTGAACCCCGTCCCCGATCCGCGGGTCTCGGGCCGGACGAACCGCTCCATCAGGTACTCTCCGTCCTGCCGGAACACCTGGACCCGGTTGCCGCGGCGATCGGCGACGTAGACCAGGCCGTCGTCCGAGCCGACGATGCCGTGGACGGTCGAGTACTGGCGAGGGGGGTCGTCGGGCCGGACCGGGTAGTCGTAGCGGTACTCGTCGTCCGGCGCCTCGCCGTACGCGCCCCAGTGGCGGCGGTACTCGCCCGTGGCCGCGTCGAAGACGATGACGCGCCGGTTGCGGTACCCGTCGGCGACGAAGAGCTCGTTGGTGCCGGGGTCCACGAAGAAGTTCGCCGGACCCCCGAGATGGGTCGGATCGTTGCTGCCCCTGTTCACGCCGGGCTCACCGATCGTGAGCACGTGCTCGCCGTCCTTCGTGAACTTCATCACGTGGAATCCGTTGCTCGTGCCCAGCCAGACGAAGTCGTTGTGATCGATGTAGATGCCGTGCTCCTGGTCGAACCAGGTGTAGCCCTCGCCGGGACCGCCCCACGCGCGCAGCACGTTGCCCTCCGGATCCAGCTCCAGAACCGGGGGCGCGGCGAAGCAGCAGTCGGCGATCGGAGGATCCTGCTCGGCCCCGATCTCCTGGGCGGTCAGGCTCGAGGGCATGTGCACGACCCACAGGTGGTCGTCGTCGTCCACGAAGAGCCCCCGGATGTCGCCCAGGATCCAGTCGTTCGGCAGCGTCGGGGGCCATGTCGGGTCCACGGCCCACTCGGGCGGCTCCGTGGCCGGCGGCCCCGACGCTTCCCCGGAAGGCTGCGACCCGCAGGACGCGAGGAGGACGGCCAGAGCCGCGGCGCCGAGGAGTCTCATGGGATCTCGCGGAAAGGGGGTCGCAACGCCGGGCAGTATCCGATGCGTGTCGGAGCCGGCGCAAGCGAGCCGGTCCCGGCCGCGCCGGGGCCGCCCGTCGCCCGATCCTCCCCCGTCGAGCTCCTCGGCTCCCCCGCGCCGTGCGCGACGGGGCGGCCCGCTCAGCCCCGGCCGGGCCCTCCCGCGACCTGCTCCCAGACCCGGAAGAAGTTGCCTCCCATCACCTTGCCGACCTCGTCGTCGGAGTAGCCGGCGTCCATCAGACCCTCCACGATCGCGCGGAAGTTCGCCTCCTCGCCGAACGCCTCGAGGTAGCTCATGCCGCGCAGGTCGCTGCCGATGCCGACATGGTCGATGCCGACCAGCCGCTTCACGTGGTCGATGTGGCGCACCATCTCCTCGATCGTGCCCAAGGCGGCCGTGGGCCAGATGCCGACCACGCCTCCCGACGCCGCGATCGCCCGGATGTCCTCGTCCGTGACGTAGCGGTCGCCGTCGTACCGCGCCTTGACCCCCGTGTGGCTGAAGATGATCGGGTGCGCGGACACCTCGCCGGCGTCCAGGATCGTGCGCGTGTTCGCGTGCGCGAGATCGACGATCATGCCGAGGCGATTGGCCTCCCGCACGACCTCGCGCCCGAACGCGCTCAGCCCGCCGTCGGTGTACGGCGGCGTCTGGTTGTGGCCAATGTCGTTGTCCAGGAAGTGGACGAGCTGTACCAGGCGGACGCCGCGCCGGTGCAGCTCGCGCAGGTTCTCGAGGCTCCCCTCCAGCCCGTCCGCGCCCTCCAGCGCCGGGAGGACGGCGAGGCGGCCGGCCCTCTTCGCCGCGAGCACCGCGCTGGGCGAGGACGCGAGCACGGCGTCGCCCGACGAGATCGTCTCCAGCACCCGGTCCAGCCGGTCGAGCGTGAACGCAAAGGCCTCACCCGGCTCCTGCGCGTGACGCTCCGGCGCGCTCAGGCGCGGTACGCTCGTTCCGTCGC
>JBFFWJ010000561.1:0-2517 GCA_041570315.1 Longimicrobiales bacterium
ATCGGCCGGATCGAGGACCGCCGCTCGGTGGAGGTCCCGGTCCACGCGGAGCGGCGTGAAGGACCTCGTCGCGTGCGCGCGCGGCGGACGCTCGACGAGCGCAGGGTCGCCGAGCGGAGGGTCCTCGCCGACCGCCGCGCGCCCGGCTCCATCCGGCCTCCCCCTACCAGAAGCGGGGCAGCCCCCAGAGGCTGAGAATCTCCAGGACGGCCCACACGATCACCGATCCCACGATCAACGCGGACGCGAGCATCGTCACGGGCTGGTCGGCGAAGAGCCGACGCACCAGTGTCTCGTCCTCGGAGAAGATCCTGCGGACTCCGTCCATCACCATGACCCCGACCACCGCGCCGGGAACGAGAATCCAGAGAATGCGCATGTCGGGTCCGAGCTCGCCTGAAGCGGGTGTGGCGGTCGTCGAGAGGCCGGTCGGCGAAGGGTAATCTGGCGGAGCGTGCCCGCGTCCGCGACCCCGCCGCGGAGTGCGGCCACCGGCTTGTGCCGGCGGAGGTCCCGGCCTCAATCTCGCGGGGACCTCGACCCCCGCAGCGACCCACGCTCACTCCTCTCGCCAGCGACGAGCCCGATGTCCTCACGCCTTCTGCCACTGCTCGCTCTCCAAGCCCTTCTCGCCTGCGCTCCCGCGGACCCGGGCGCCCCACGTACGCTGCCCCGCGAGCTCGGGGCCCGCATCGAAGCGCGCCTCGACGGGCTGGACGCGGTGAGCTCGCTGTACGCCAAGCACCTGCCTTCCGGCCGCGAGATCGCCGTCCGAGCCGACCGGCCGATGAACACGCTCAGCGTGATCAAGATCCCCGTCATGATCCAGGCCTTCATCGACGACGGGGAGGGACGGCTCGACCTCGACGAGCGCCGCACGGTCCGGCCCGAGGACCTCCGCCGTGGCAGCGGTCTCCTGCAGACCTTCGAGCCCGGGCTCCAGCCCACGATCCGTGGACTCGTCACCCAGATGATCGTCACGTCGGACAACACGGCCACCGACATGATGATCGATCTGGTCGGCCGCGACCGGGTGAACGAGCTTCTGCGCGCCGAGGGATACCGGGAAACCGCGCTGCGCATGACCACCGGAGCCCTCTTCCGGGAGGTATGGGCACGGGCCGACCCGGCCCACGCGGCGCTCTCGGACCGAGAGGTGTTCGAGCGTGGGTTTCCTACGGACGAGGGGGCCTCCGCGCGCTCCTTCGCGCTCGAGGGAGATTCGACGGCCTGGCTGGGGCGCACCACCGCCCGCGAGATGGGCCGGCTCCTCGAGCAGCTTCACGACGGCGACCTCGCCGACGGGGAAGCAACGAGCGAGATGATCGGGATTCTCGGCGCGCAGCTCTACGCGTCGAGGCTCCCCCAGCGTGTGCGCTGGCAGGGGGTGAGCGTCGCGCACAAGACCGGGGATTGGCCACCGATCGCGGGCAACGACGTGGGGATCCTCTTCTACGAGGGCGGCCCCGCCGTCATCTCGGTGTTCACCAACCAGAACACCGGAGACTTCTTCGAGCTGGAGGCGACGCTCGGCCTGATCGCCGAGGAGATCGTCGAGGAGTGGCGCTGACACGAGGGGGGTGAGGGCGCCCGGCCCCCACCCCCCTCGGGATCACGGCGATCGGCCCGCGCCTACTCGCAGCTCACGCAGTTGTTGTTGTTCACCGCACCCAGGCTGACCAGCAGAGCGATCGTCTCCGGGATCGGCGACAGGCGGGAGACCGGTGCGTTCGCCATGTCCGCCGTGGATTGACCCTGGCGGCTCACCACCGTCACGTCGCCGCCCTGCTCCACGAGATAGAGGATCATCTCGTTGTCCCCGCGCGCCGCGGCGTGGTGCATCGCCGTATAGCCGTTGTGGTCGCGCAGGTTCACGTCCATGCCGACCTCCTCGATCAGGAAGCTGACCGAGGGGAGCCACCCGTGCTCGACATGCCGGTGCGCGTTGCCGGCGAAGCCCTCGCCGTAGCCGACGCCCGAGGCGGCGTGGATCGCGTATACGGCCGGACCGCCGGGAGGAACGGGCGGGAGGCCGGACGCATCCGGCCTGTTCGCCTCGGCCTCGGCCTGGCGCTCGGCATGCGCGACGATCTCCTCACGCACCTGGTCCGGGTTCTCCGTCACGGCGAGCTCGGGGATCTCGGTCTTCACCGAGTCGGGCAACCCCGACCAAACCGTCTTCATGAGCTCCACCTTGGCCGAATCGGCGAGCTCGGCGTACCGCTCCGCGTCCGAGAGACGCTCGACGGCCTGCTCGCGAGCCGCGGCGTCCCGATCTCGCCGTCGGCGCTGCTCGGGCGCCTTGGTGGCGACGAACGGGTCCGCGCCCCGCTCGAAGAGCAGCCTCATCGCCTCGACGTCCGTCGCGTACGCCGCACGCAGGAAGGCGGTGGCGCCGTTCGTGTCGATCAGCCCGCAGTTGCCGTTCCCGCACCCCGTGTAGACCATGTACCACGGTTGCATCGTGATGCGGTGGTTCGGGTCCGCGCCCGCGTCGAGGAGCGCCTCCATCGTCTC
>JBFFWJ010000562.1:0-2509 GCA_041570315.1 Longimicrobiales bacterium
GGAGCGGAGGCGGCACGTCGTCAGGGAGCGGAGGCGGCGTGTCGTCAGCGAGCGCGGGCGGCGCGTCCGGTGCGCGCGGTCGCGGGCTACCGGCGCACCGAGCGGGGGTCGAGCGCGTCCTGGAAGCCGTCGCCGAGAAAGTTCACGGCGAGGACCACGATCAGGATCGCCGCGCCGGGGAAGATCGAGAGCCACGGCTGCGTCGCCATCGTGGCCTGGGCATCCATGAGCATGTTGCCCCAGGTCGGCGTCGGCGGCTGGACGCCGAGGCCCAGGAAGCTCAGCGACGACTCGAGGATGATCGCGTTGCCGACGGCGAGCGTCCCACCCACGACGATGGGGCCGACGGCGTTGGGAAGGATGTGACGCGCGATGATGCGCGCGTTCGTCGCGCCCAGGCTGCGCGCCGCTTCGACGTACTCCATCTCCCGGATGCTAAGGACCTCGCCGCGCACCACCCGGGCCGTCGCCATCCACGACAGCAGGCCCACGGTCAGCGCCATCGAGGTCGCGGTCGCCTGCGTGTACGAGGCGAGGACGATGAGGAGGGGCAGCGTGGGGATGGCGTAGACGACGTCCGTCAGCCGCATGAGCAGGTTGTCGACGCGCCCTCCGTAGTAGCCGGCGACCGCCCCAACGGAGGAGCCGAGCCCGGTGCCGATCACCGCCGCGAGCAGGCCGATCAGGATGGAGACGCGTCCTCCGTAGAGGATCCTCGTCATCAGATCCCGGCCGAGGTCGTCGGTGCCCATCGGATGCTCGAGCGAGGGCGGCTGCCGGATGCTCGCGAGGTCGATCTCGTCGAACTCGAAGGGCGCGATCACCGGCGCCGCCAGGCAGAGCAGAGAGACCAGCCCCACGGCGACGATCGACGCGACCGCCAGCCGATGCCGGCGCAGGCGCGCCCAGACCAGCCCGCTCGGCCTAGTCATAGCGGATGCGCGGGTCGAGGAGCCCGTAGACGACGTCGGCCACGAGGTTGAAGACGACCACCATGAGGGAGCCGAGCAGGAGGATCCCCATCAGCAGCGGGTAGTCGCGCGAGAACATCGCCTGGACGAACATCCGTCCGATCCCCGGCCAGGCGAAGATCGTCTCGGTGATGACCGCGCCCGAAAAGAGGCCCGAGAGGTTCAGCGCCATCACCGACACGACGGGGATCATGGCATTGCGCAGCGCGTGGCCGCCGATCACCCACCGCTCGGGCAGGCCCTTCGCCCGGGCCGTGCGCACGTAGTCGGCCGTGAGGACTCCGAGCATGCTGGAGCGCAGGTAGCGCGACCACCCCGCCACGTAGCGGAAGGACAGGACCGTCGCCGGGAGCACGAGGTGGAGGAGGTGGTCACCCAGCGAGCTCGCCCCCACCGTCCGGGTCCCCGCCACCGGGAGCCATCCGAGCCAGACGCCGAAGACGAGCTGCAGGATGAGCGCGAACCAGAACACGGGCATGGCGATGCCCACGAAGGACAGCCCGGTGCCCAGGTGGTCGAACCAGCTGTACTGGCGCACCGCGCTCAGGACACCGAGCGCGAAGGCGAGCAGGGCCGCGATCAGGAAGGAGGCGCCCATGAGCTCGAGCGTCGCGGGCAGCCGCTCGGCGATCATCTCGGCGACCGGGCGGGTCGTGCTGAAGCTGACGCCGAGGTCGCCGCCCAGGGCGCCGGCCAGCCAGCGCACGTACTGCACCGGCACCGGCTGGTCGACGCCGAGGCGCGCGCGGTATGCCTCGATCGCCGCCGGATCGATGAAGCGGTCCGACTCGAGCAGCGCGGCTTCGGGCCCTCCGGGCGCCGCCTGGATGACCGCGAAGAGCACGATCGTGATCCCGAAGGTGAGCGGGACGATCTGCAGCAGGCGGTGGACGATGTATCGGGTCATGGCGGCACACTAGATTCCCCGGTCGCGTCGAGCCACCGCCCGCCGAGCCTGCCGCCATGCGCCCGACTCCCGCGATCCCCGTGATCGACGGCCACAACGACACGCTGACCAGCCTCCGCATCGCCGACGCGGGGGCCGACCCTCCCCGCTCCTTCCTGCGGCGCGGCGGGAGCGGGCACCTCGACCTGCCCCGCGCCCGCGAGGGCGGGCTGGCCGGCGGCTTCTTCGCGATCTTCACCGCCTCGCCCGGCTACGCGCGGACGCTCCGCCCCCTGGTGGCCGAGGACGGGACGGTCGTGCCGGGCGGCTGGTCCGTCGAGCTGCCCCCGCGCCTGGACCGGCGCCGGGCGGACCGCTTCACCCGCTCGGTGATGGCCGATCTCTTCCGTCTCCTCCGGCGGGCGGACGGGGAGATGGCGCTCGTGCGCTCGGCCCACGACCTGGAGCGCTGCCTGGAAGACGGCACCTTCGCGGTGATCCTGCACATCGAGGGGGCGGAGGCGATCGATACGCGCCTCGAGCTGCTCGACGTGCTCCACCAGGCAGGGCTCCGCTGGCTCGGCCCGGTCTGGAGCCGGCCCAACGCCTTCGCCCACGGCGTGCCGTTCGATTTCCCGCGCTCCCCCGACAC
>JBFFWJ010000563.1:0-2508 GCA_041570315.1 Longimicrobiales bacterium
CAGGCCGTTTTTTTCTGGCACGAGTATTGTGTCATGGAAGAAGCAGCCTTTGGGGGGAGGTACGTGAACCGAAGGGAGGCAGCCATGAGAAGCGACGACAAGAAGGACCGGCGACGGTTGCGAGAGCAGCTTCACGAAGGTCCCGAGCAGCCGCGTGAAGCTCACCACGTCGTCTTCGATTTCACGGGCCTGGACCGCCCGAACGTGAGCGACCTCTCGCTCATCCTCACGGCTCGCCTGCAATCTGCGCCCGAGGACAGCGTGTGGGTGCGGTCGCTCCCCAGGCAGACGGCCCGCATCCTGGAGCTTCTCAAGCTCGACCACCTCTTCCGGCACTACCCGGAGGCGGAGGACGAGCCGAACTGAGGGAAGCCGTCCGAGAGCGATCATGAGCGCCCCGGCCCGCGAACCGAGCGGGCCGGGGCTTCTCACGAATGGGTCGAAATGTCCTCCCCGGTGGACACGTCGACCGGCCCGCGCCTTCCCGACTCACCGGCGGTCGGAAACGATCCGCGCGTAGCTTTCGGGGTTCCACTCGGGACGCGCGTCCGCGTCACCGATCTCCAGGCCGAGGTAGAACACGAGCCGGGCGATGCGGGCGGCCTTCTCGGCGTCGATGCGATCCGGCTCGTCGTCACGGCCATGGTAGTCGTCGTGCGTGCCGTTGAAGAAGAAGAGGATCGGCACGCCCTTGCGCGCGAAGTTGTAGTGGTCGGATCGGAAGTAGAAGTTCTCTTCCGGCCAAAGGTCGTCGATGGCGGTCATGCGCAGCTCCGGATGGGCGGCGTTGACCCGGTCGAGCGTCTCTCCGAGGTCGGAATGCTCCTTGCCGATCGCCACGATCGTGTCGGGCCAGTTCCGGCCGACCATGTCCGTGTTGACGTTGGCCACCAGTCGGTCGATCGGGACGGAGGGGTTCTCGGCGTACCACTCGCTCCCCCAGAGCCCCTTCTCCTCTCCGCTCACGAGGAGGAAGATCATGGAGCGCCGGGGCGCGGTGCCCAGAGACGCCATGGCCTCCGCGACCTCCATGACCGCGACGGTCCCCGAGGCATCGTCGTCGGCTCCGTTGAAGATCGAGTCGCCGTTCTCGTCGGGGGCGCCGATCCCGACGTGATCCATGTGACCGGAGAACACGACGTGCTCCTCGCGGAGCCGGGGATCGCTCCCCTCGAGGATGCCCACGACGTTCGGGGCCGTGACGTCCTCGGCCCGCACCGCGTGCCTCAGGATCCCGTTCCCGCCGGGCACCTCGTCCACCCGGAGCGCGCCCCCGGCGCGCGCCTGGAGCTCTCGCAGCTCCACGCCCCGACCTTCGAGCACCGAGGCCAGCGCGGCCTCCCGAACCCACACCGCGGTCGCCACCGCAGGACGCGAGCCCCCTCGCCCCTCCTCGCCCCATCCCTTCTCGACCGAAGGGCGCAACGCGCGGCGGGCCTGCGCAGCCCACGCCTCGTCGCCGAGGGAGCTGGGAACCCAGACGGAAGCGGCACCGGCATTGGCGAGGCCCACGACGAGCTGAAAGAGCCGGCGGTCGAGCCGTTGGGCTTCGGGTGGCGCGGCGAGAATCGCGTGCGCTCCGGACACGCGCGCTCCGATGGCCGGGGTGACGCTGCCCGACCCCGACACCACGACGATGCCGCCGCTGACCTCCACGGATTCGGAGCCGCCGCGCAGCGGAGCCACGTCGGTCCCGTACCGCAGCGTCGCAGCCCCCACTCCGAGCCAGGAGGCTTCGGAGTCCACGACGGTCGAGCGCACCGGATAGCGCTGGATGAAGGAGCCGTCCTCGGCGCCGCCCCGGAGGCCGAGCCGCCGGAACTCCGAGGCGATCCACCCGGCGGTGGCGTCGAGCCCGGCGCTCGGCGTGTCACGTCCCCCCATGGAGTCGTGCGCGATCACGCCGACCTTCCATGCGTAGTCGTCCGCGCTGATCGCTCGCGCAGCCTCCAAGGCGCCCCTCGGATCGCCGTTCGACTCCTGGGCGGCCATCGAGGACGGCGTCCACGCCAGCGCGAGCGCCAGAAGCACGATCGGATGTCTTTCCATGTGTCCCCTCGGTCTTCGGTCTGTTGAGGGGAGCCCGACCGCTACCCCTCCGGAACCAGCCTCGCGAGCAAAGCGCGCAGCGTCTCCGGCGCCACGGCCCCCCTCAGGACGATCCACCCTTGCTCTCTCTCGACCCGAGCCTCGTTGCGGCCCGGTTGCAGCGGCGGCAGGACGGACGGGTCGACCCCGACGGTGAGATGGTACACGTCGATCCTCACACCACCGTCCAGCCTCTGCTCGATATGCACGCCGGTCCGGGGGGTTCCCTCGCCGAGGCCCTTGATCGACAGGACCTCGACCCCCGGCACGGACAGAGGCGCCTCGTCATCGGCGTCGCCATCCGCCTCGGCGGCCGCCGGCTCCGCCCCGAGATCGGTCCCCGCGACTCGGTCCGGCTCGAGACCCGGGGCCCGGGGCTGGGCCGCCTCCACGGCGGCTCGCGCGCCCACGTCGCGACTC
>JBFFWJ010000564.1:0-2496 GCA_041570315.1 Longimicrobiales bacterium
CGCGGTCGCGCTCGCCGCGGTCGCCCTCCGCGGCACGCAGGCGCCCCTTACCGAACGGTGTCCGGGCCGGGCTCAGCGGCGCCCCGACCGCCCCGGGAGGTAGCGCGGCACGCGCCTGCGATAGTCCTCGTACGCGGCGCCGAAGCGCTCGGACAGCTCTCGCTCCTCGAGCAGGACGACCAGATGGAGGAGCGACACGCCGCCGGCCGCCACCACGTACGATCCCACGTGATTCGCGAAGAGCGCGTAAGCGACCGTGCCGAGCGCGACCTCGACGTAGCGCGGGTGGCGGATGACGCCGTACATGCCTTCGGTCAGCAGCGTCCCTCCGTCGCCCTCGCGCTCGAGCTCCGGGACGCCCGCCAGGATCCGCATGGTCAGGTGCCGCCGGCGCCGGAGGGCGATCCACGCCGCCCCGCCCAACAGCAGAGCCGCGAGCACGACGAGGGGGAGCCGGGTTCCGAGGTCGCGCCCGACGAGCCGGTCTCGGACGGTCATCAGCGCTCCGGCCATCCCGATTCCGGCCACGCTCATCACGGTGATGGTCGCGCGGGCGCCGACCCTTCGCCAGAAGCCCACGAACGGGTGGACCACGAGCCACCAGGCCACGCCGGGTGGGAGGAAGGTGACGACGAGGACGGCGAAGACGTATCGAACCGTGTCCATGAGAGGTGGGAGCGCGCGTCGTGCGGCCGTGGGCCCGGGTGGACTCTGCCATCCTAGCGCGCGCGGGGGGGGTGGCAACCTCTTGTGCGCACCGGCCGCCCACGAGACGATGGGGACTTCACGTCCGCCCATCGGAGGCTCCCATGCGCAGGCTCCCCGGCACCCACGCCGCTCCTTTGCTCACGGCCCTGGCCGTCGCCCTCGTCGCCGCACCGCTGCAGGGTCAGGAGAAGAGGCCGATGACCACCGACGACGCGCTCGACATGGTGCAGGTGGGCGGGGCGCTCATCTCGCCCGACGGCTCGTGGGTGCTCTTCTCGAAGTCCGAGCTCGAGTGGGACGAGAACGAGCGCAAGACGACGTGGTGGAAGGTGCCGTCCGACGGCGGCGAGGAGCCCTATCGCTTCCTCGGGGAGGAGGGGGGGAGCAATCTCCGCTTCTCTCCGGACGGGACCCGCCTGACCTTCACGCGCACGGTCGACGAGAAGACGCAGCTCTTCGTCATGCGCACGGACGGCGGCGAGGCGGTGCAGCTCAGCGAGCACGACACGTCCGTCGGGTCGTACGAGTGGTCGGAGGACGGCACGACCATCTTCTTCGTCGCCGAGGACGCGCGCGCCGAGGAGGAGGAGCAGGAGCGCGAGAAGGGCGCCGACGCGATCTTCGTGGACGAGGGGCCGAACGGGCAGGCAGCCGGGCAGTGGAGCAACCTTTGGCGCCTCGACGTCGAGACCCGCGAGGAGACGCGGCTCACGGAGGCGGAGCACCGGATCGGCTCCTTTTCGGTCGCTCCCGACGGCCGGCGCGTCGTGTACGCCTCGCGCTCGGAGAACCGTCGCAACCAGCAGTACCTCTCCGAGGTCCACCTCCTCGACCTCGAGTCCGGCGAGACCCGCACGCTGACCGACAACCGCGCTCCGGAGGGTCGGCTCGCGTGGGCTCCGGACGGGCGCCGGTTCGCGTACGAGGCGCCCAGCGACGGCGAGTGGGAGCTCCGCCTCGACAAGCTGTGGGTGATGGACGTCGAGTCGGGCCGCGCCCGGATGGTCTCGCAGGAGTTCGACGGCAACATCCGCGACTTCGTCTGGACCCCGGACGGCGCGGCGATCCTCTTCAGCGGCCTGCAGCGCACCGACAACAACCTGTTCCGGCTCGACGTGGGCTCCGGCTCGGTGACGCGCGTGACGGATGCGGTCGGGTCCCTGGCCCCGTCGTCGTTTTCGCGCGACCGCACGATGATGGCCTACGTCGAGCAGGACTTCGACACGCCTCCGGACGTGTGGGCCGGCCCGACCGACGGGTCCGCCGGAACGAAGCTGACCGATGCGAACCCCTGGATCGGAGAGGAGATCGCGCTCGGCCAGGGGCGCCTCACGCGCTGGCCGAGCAGGGACGGCACCGAGATCGAGGGGATCGTCATGGTGCCGGAGGGCCACGACGGCGGGGAGCTTCCGCTGCTGCTCCACATCCACGGGGGGCCGGCCGGCGTGTTCACGAACACGTTCTCGGCCCGCAACCACGTGTGGGCCGGGCTGGGCTACGCCCAGCTCTCACCGAACGTGCGTGGGAGCTCGGGCTACACCGACGAGCTCCTGCGCGGCAACATGCGCGACATCGGTGGGGGCGACTACCAGGACCTGATGACCGGCGTCGACCACGTGATCGAGGATGGGCTGGCGGATCCGGACCGGCTCGGCGTCAGGGGCTGGAGCTACGGGGGAATCCTGGGCGGATGGACGATCACGCAGACCGACCGCTTCAAGGGGGCCTCGGTGGGCGCGATGGTCTCGGACTGGACCTCGGAGTACGGCCCCGGCTTCAACCACGACG
>JBFFWJ010000565.1:0-2481 GCA_041570315.1 Longimicrobiales bacterium
ATCTCCACGCTGGCGGGATTGCCGGCAACGGTCAGGACATTCGATTGATCGTCGACGAGGATGACCTGTCTTCCATACACGGGCTCGGTCTGTGCCGTTTCAGAGAGGGTCGAGATGTACTCAAAGCCGGAAAACCTTCCCAATTCCAGCGGCCGGACGCGGATGATCTTGTTCGCGACCCCGCGGGCCGCCTCGCGCTGGGCGTCGTCGAGAAAGGCGTCGACGGCGCGGCCGTAGTAGCCCACCGCGCGCTCGAGCTGCCCCTCCTTGCGGGCGAGGTCCCCCGCCCGGTTGAACGCGGTGCCGACGTATCCGGGGCGCGCGCTCGCGGCCTCCCGCTCGAGCTGCTGGAGCCGCTCCTCGAGGTCGGGGGAGGCGGCCTCCTCCCCGGACCTCGACCCGAACAGGCGGGAGAGGAACGACATGGTCCGGCTAGTGGAGCGTCTCCACCGGTCGTCGGATCACTCCACGATCTCGAAGAGCTCGATCTCGAAGATCAGCGTCGCGTTGGGGCCGATCGTACCGCCGCTCCCCCTCGGCCCGTACGCGATGTCCGAGGGGATGGCGATCCGGAAATGGCTGCCGGGCTGCATGAGCATGAGCGCCTCGGTGAAGCCCGGGATCAGCTGACCGACGCCGAAGGTGACGGGGTCGCCGTCGTACGAGGAGTCGAACTCCGTCCCGTCCACGAGCGTGCCCCGGTAGTGCAGGCGCACGCGCTGCTCACGCGTGGGGTTCGGGCCCTCACCCTCACGGAGCACCTCGTACTGCAGGCCGCTCTCGGTCGTCGTCACCCCGTCGCGCGCCCCGTTCTCCTCGAGGAACGCCGCACCCGCCGCGACGTTCTCCTCGCCGATGCGCGCCTGCTCCGCGGCGGCGGCCGCCTGGATCTCCTGGCCGAACGCCTGGAGGACCGCGTTCAGCTCCTCGGGGGGGATGTCGGAGTCCTCTCCCTGGAGGGCGTCTTCGAGTCCGCGCATGAACGCGGCCCGGTCGAGCCGATCCCGGGTGTCGGCGAGCTGCCGCCCCAGGTTCATGCCGATGCCGTAGCTGGCCTTCTGGTCGTCGGTGTCGAGCGCCGCGGAGTCGAACGACGGCGCCCCCGCGTTCGAGCATCCCGCGAGCGCGAGGGCCGCGCCAGCGAGAACGACGCCAAATCGTGCAGTCATGATCCCTTTCCTCACCTCTGTTGCCTTCGAGCGAGCCGGAAGCTAACGGGAACCCTGCGAAGCCCCAACGGCATCCCCCGGGGCCGTCGGGGCCTCCACCGCTGTCGGCAGGCCGGCAAACAACGCACTTTGTGCGCCTGCAGGGATGCACGAGACACACCCTTCGGAGACCGAGCATGACCACGATCGTTCGACGCGCCGCCACCGGCGCGGCTCTGCTCACCCCGGCGCTGCTCGCCGTCGCGATGCCCGCCTCCGCCCAGGAGCCCACGGGGCCCCAGGCGGTCCTGGCCGACAAGTCCTTCGTGACACCGCCCGACGAGATCGCTCAGGCCGCGCTGGCGCCGCGCTACCTCAACGTCACGCTCACGGACGTGAGCCCCGACAAGCGCTGGTTCCTCCACGAGATCGGCGATGGGCCGGTCGACATGGACCGGTTCTCGAGGGACTTCGACGAGCTCGGAGGGGTGTTCATCGACCATGCCGCCAACCGGCACCGCGACCTCACGATCCGGTCCGACGTGCGCATCCGGGTGATCTCCGCCGCCGATGGCTCGGCGACCGAGGTGGAGGTGCCGCGGGGAGCGCGCGTGTCGAACGCCACGTGGTCGCCGGACGGGAGCCTCATCGCCTTCTACGCCCACACCGACACCGAGTCCCACATCTGGGTCGCCGACCCCGAGACGGGCGAGTCCCGTCAGGTGACGCGCCGCCCGGTGCTCGCCACGATGGTGACCGGCTTCGAGTGGACGAGCGGGAGCGACGAGATCGCGACCGTCCTGGTGCCGGAGGGACGGTCTCCCCGCCCCGTCGAGAGCCGCGTCCCCCAGGGCCCGAACGTGAAGGTCACCGAGGACGGGGAGAACATGCTGCGCACGTACGCGAGCCTCATGGAGAACCCGTACGACGAGGAGCTCCTGGAATGGCACGCGACCGGCCAGCTCGCCCTGATCGACGTCGAGAGCCGGCGCGTGACCGAGATCGGCGAGCCTCGGATGCTCACGAGCTTCGACTTCTCTCCGACGGGTGCGCACGCGCGCGTGGAGATCATGCAGAAGCCCTTCAGCTACATCGTGCCGGTGCGCAGCTTTGGCAGCGTCGAGCAGGTCTGGGACCGCGCCGGAGCCGTGTTGGCGGAGCTCGAGGTCACCGAGCTCCAGACCGGGATCGACGGCAACCAGCCCACCGCGCCGGGGGTCGGCGGCAGCGACGACGACCCGGAGCGCCGTGACCTCGCGTGGAGAGAGGACGGCCGGGGATTGACCTTCCTGCTCCAGGAGGCGCCCCCCGAGGACGAGGAGTCCGGGGAAGC
>JBFFWJ010000566.1:0-2474 GCA_041570315.1 Longimicrobiales bacterium
GAAGTGGTGGTCGAAGCAGGGAGAGGCGGTCCCGCAGCCCTGGTTTCTCTTGTCGACGCCTGGTAGGGGCAAGGGCGGTGCCAAACCCGATGTGTCACCATAACCTGTTGTCACACATACAGATAAAGGGACAACGCCGACATCGGGAAGCTCAACCCGGTACCGGACAGGGTGGCCGATCCGGACAGCGTGACCGGCCAGTGTGGCCAGGAGGGGTGGCCGGGCCGAGCCCGGCGGAGAGGTGGACGCCGGTCCGCCGGGCCGCTTTCGGCGCGCCCCGGGGGGGTCAGCCAGGGAGGAGGCCTCGAGCCGTCGCTCTCGCGGGGGTCGAGGGGGCTCGCCCCGGAGCGCGCGGATCCGCGCGGAGCGTCGGGCGCGCGGCGTGGTGCAGGGGTGCCCGCGGGCGCGATCCGGGGGCCCCGACCCGCACGCCGTCCTCGCCTGCGTGATCTCCCGCGCTTGCTCCTGGTGACGCACGCGGAGAACAATGGTATCGACGGGTCTTCCGTCTGATGAGGCGTCCGGGGGATCATCTCGAAGCTGCGCGGCACGCGCGTGGGAAGCCATGGCCAAGGGGACTCGGGGGCTCCGCCGCAGGGTGGCGGAGGGAGGAGCGTGAGCGGGCCCGGGCGGTCCGGTCGCGGCCCGGCCTACCGGGACCTCGTCGAGCTGGGCGCCGGACTGATGTGGGCCCAGGACCTCGACGGTGTCGTCACGTGGGTCAACGCGGCGCTCGCGAGCCTGCTCGGATACGAACGCGCCGAGTTGCCCGGGCGCAGCCTCGCCGACCTGCTCGTCGACCCAGCCGACCTGGAGGCGTCGCTGGCGCGCCTGCGCAGCGGCGAGGAGGATCGGCGTGCCGTCGAGGCACGGGCGCGGGACGGAACGACCCGCAGCCTTCGGCTGCACTGCCGAGCAGTGACGCCCGACGGCGGGGAGCCCTACGTCCTGGGCCACGCGTTGGACGTCACGGAACGACGCGAGCGCGAGACGGACCCGAGTGGGGCGAAGCCCGCGGGCATGTCGAGGGCCCAGGAGGGGAGGCGGGCCGGGGAACCCGAGACGGCGACCCGGCACCCGCTGCGGGAGGCCGGCCGCACGCTGAACGTGCTCCTCGCCGAGGACAACCCGGTAAACCAGCAGCTGGCCGTCCACCTGCTCGGCCACTTCGGGCACTCGGTACGCGTCGCCCACACCGGAGCCGAGGCCCTCGAGCTGCTCGAGCGCGAGGCGTTCGACGTCATCCTCATGGACATCCAGATGCCCGAGCTCGACGGCCTCCAAGCGACCAGGGAGATCCGCAGGCGCGAAGCCGAGGGGGGTGCGGGCAGGCGCGTTCCGATCGTGGCGATGACCGCCCATGCGATGGCCGGCGATCGCGAGCGCTTTCTCGCGTCCGGCATGGACGAGTACATCTCCAAGCCGATCAGTCGCGATCGCCTCCGCGACGTGCTTCGGGCGATCGAGCCCGAGGGCCCCACGCCACCCGTGGCGTCGGCCGCGGAGGCGGGCTCCGGGAGTCCGACGCCGGCGCTGCCTCTCGGGTCCGACGTACGAGCCGACGCCGAGGACGCCGGCCCGGAGGGGCCCTCGCCGCGGCTCGCGTTCGACCCGGAGCTGCTCTTCGAGCGGACCGAGTCCGACACCGAGCTGATCCGCACGCTCGTGATCGTGTTCGGGTCCGACCAGGCTCGGCTGCTCTCCGACCTCGAATCCGCGGTCATGAGAGGGGACGGCGCGGCCGTGGAGCGGATCGCGCACACGTTGAAGGGCGCCGTCTCGGTGTTCGGAGCCGAGAGAGCCTGCGTGCTGTCCGAGCGAATGGAGCGTCTCGGACGCCACGGCACCCTCGAGGCGGCCCGTGAGGGGTACGCACGACTGCGCGCCGAAGTCCTGGCGCTGGAGGCGGACCTGACCGCGCTCACCCAGCGTCTCGAGGGCAGCAGCACGCCGCCGTGAGCAATGGGAGCCCGACCGGCCGGGGCTTCGCCCCGCCCGCTCGGGTCAGGCCCGCAGACGCAGGACGCGACGAGCCTGCTCGATCCCGTTCTTCAGGTAGATCCCTCCGCTGATCACGACGACCACGACCGCGAGTCCGAGGAGCGGGGGCAGCCCCGCCCGGGGAAGCCCGAAGGTGATCCAACCGAGGATGAGGAAGACGAGGACGCTCGTCGCTCGCCCGTGCAGCTGGTGCACGATGCGAATCGGCACGTCGCGGGCCCTCGCGAGAAGCAGTCCCCCCCCGAGCACCAGATCGCGTCCGATCAACACCGCCAGAAACCAGAGCGGTAGCGCGGCGTAGGCGGGTCCGCGGCTGAGGGCGAAGAACCCGACGAGGGTGACCTGCACGAGCTTGTCGGCGACGGCGTCGACGATGGCGCCCGCCTGCGAGGCGAGGCCGAAGCGCCGCGCCATCCAGCCGTCGACGATGTCGGACGAGCCCATCGCGACAAGAACCCCGATGACGGCGAGGC
>JBFFWJ010000567.1:0-2456 GCA_041570315.1 Longimicrobiales bacterium
GCGGCAGGATGCGTCGAGGGAGCGGCAGGATGCGCCGAGGGAGCGGTAGGATGCGCCGAGGGAGCGGACGGATGCGCCGAGGGAGCGGCAGGATGCGCCGAGGGAGCGGCAGGATGCGCCGAGGGAGCGGCAGGATGCGCCGAGGGAGCGGCAGGATCCGCCCAGGGCGGGCGAGCGGCCCGGCCTGGCGGGAGCCGCGCCTGCGGGCGTAGCGTGGGCTCGTGTCCGCCCCTTCCGGCCCCGGAGGCTTCCATGAGTCCCAGCCGCCGCAGCTTCGTCCGCGCGAGCCTCCTCGGGGCGGCCGCCACGGCCGTGACGGTCCGGCCGACGAGCGGGGCCCGATCGACCGCCGAGGCGCCGACCGCACCGGCCGCCCGCCCCGCGCAGCTCGCCGACCGCTTCGATCCCTGGATCGAGGTGGAGGCCGAGGCGCTGCGGCACAACGTCGGGCAGGTGAGCCGCCTGGCGTCCGAGCGCCCCGTCCTGGCGGTCGTCAAGAACAACGCGTACGGGCTGGGGCTGACCGGGACGGCGGCGCTCCTCGAGCCGATGCCGGCGATCGCGGGCTTCGCGGTGGTCGAGGTCGAGGCCGCCATCGCCCTGCGGGAGGCCGGGGTCCGCAAGCCGGTCTACCTGATGGCGCTCTTCGCGGAGTCGGTCGCCCCGGAGCTGGCTCGGCTGGGGATCGTGCCGTGCATCTACTCCGAGGACGCGCCCCGCCTGCTCCGGGCGATGGCGCGAGCGGCGGGGGGAGCCGTCGGGGCGCACGTCTACCTCGACACGGGGATGAGCCGCATGGGCGTGCCGCACCACCGCGCGCTGCCGTGGCTGGAGAGGGTGGTCGGGAGCGGCGACGCGCGCATCGTGGGCGCCTTCTGCGCGCTCACCGAGGACGCCGCTTTCGATCGTGAGCAGCTGCGGCGCTTCACCGAGGTGACCGATCGGGCGGCGGCCGCCGGCATGCCGCTCGGCGTGCGGCACGTGGCGTCGTCGAGCGCGGTCTTCGACCTGCCCGCGGCCCACCTCGACATGGTGCGGCCGGGGATCGCGCTCTACGGGGGGTATCCCAACGACCCGACGGTGCAGCGGGACACGGCGTCGCTGCGCTGTGCCTTCCGGCTCAAGGCGCGCGTCGTCCGCGTCGAGCGGCTGCGGGCCGGCGACGGCGTCTCGTACGGGCGCAGCTACGTGGCCGAGCGACCGACGTGGATCGCGACGCTGCCGGTCGGGCACACCGACGGATACCCTCGCGCCGGGGTGAGCGGCGGCCGGGTCCTGATCGGCTCGAGGACGTACGCCGTGATCGGCGCCGTCTCGGCGAGCCACACGATCGTCGAGGTGGGCGAGGAGCCGACGGTCCGCGTCGGGGACGTGGCGACGCTCCTCGGGCCCGACGACCCGGCCGTCGATCCGAACCACCTCTCCGTCGAGGCCGGCGTCTCGGTCTACGACCTCTTCATGCACCTCGATTCGGCGCTGCCGCGCGTGGTGGTGTAGCGTCCGGTGCCGGTCGCCCCGGGTTTCGGGTGCTCCGGCCTCGTGGTACCGTGAGGGACGACAGACGGGAGGAGGGTCGCATGGCGGACACGACGGCCGCGAGCCCGGCCGACGCGCAGGCCTCGCTGGAGGCTACGCTCAAGGACGAGATCCTCAGGATGTACGAGGAGGTCGTGGACCGGCCGGAGGGCGAGTTCCACTTCTTCCACGGCCGCGAGGCGGCCGAGCTCTTCGAGTACGACCCCGAGTGGCTGGACCGGGCTCCGCCGGCGTCGGTCGCCTCCTTCGCGGGCGTGGGCAACCCGCACCTGCGCAGCGCGCTGAGGGAGGGGGAGACCGTCCTCGATCTCGGGAGCGGAGCCGGCCTCGACGGCATCATCGCGGCCTGGATGGTCGGCCCCGGCGGGAAGGTGATCGGCCTCGACCTCAACCCCGCGATGTGCCGGCGCGCGCGCGCCAACGCGGACGTGTCGGGAACGCAGCTCGAGTGCCGGGAGGGTCGCATGGAGGCGATCCCGCTCGAGGACGACTCGGTGGACGTGGTGATCTCGAACGGGGTGATCAACCTCTCCTTTCAGAAGCGGAAGGTGATCGAGGAGATCTTCCGCGTGCTGAAGCCCGGCGGGCGCATCTCGATCACCGACATCGTGAGCGCCAAGCAGCTCAAGCAGTCGATCGTCAACGATCCCAAGCTGTGGGCCTCCTGAATCGGAGGGGCTCTCCCGGAGGGAGAGGTGTTCCGCCTGCTCGAGCAGAGCGGGTTCGAGCGGGTCAAGTCCGTGGTCGTGCCGCGCTTCCGGTTCCGCAAGGCCTCGACGCAGAGCACCGCGGAGGGGTACGGCGTGAAGGCCGTGCTCTTCACGGCGAGCAAGCCGGCGTAGCGGCGGGCGGCTCGCCCGCCGCCGAACCTCGCGGGCGCGGGGCCCGGCCCGCCGTCGAACCTCGCGGGCGGGGTCGCC
>JBFFWJ010000568.1:0-2455 GCA_041570315.1 Longimicrobiales bacterium
CTGATGTCGCTCCTGAGCCCCGTCGACGAGGATCTCCTGCTCGTCCACTCGCCGCTCCTTCCGGTCGGCTTCCGGGAGCTCCTCCTGGCTCGCGACTTCGAGCTGGTCGAGGTCGCCGCGGAGGACTTCGACACCCTGGGCTGCAACGTGCTCGCGGTGGCGCCGAGGGTGGTGATCGCGGTCGACGGCAACCCCGGGACCCGGCGTCGGCTGGAGGCGGCCGGCGTGGAGGTTCACCTCTACGAGGGGCGGGAGATCAGCCACAAGGGCTGCGGCGGACCCACCTGCCTCGCCCGCACGCTCGAGCGCGGGGGCTGACGAGGCCGACGCCGACCCCGCGCCCGCCCCGTCCGCGGCACGCCGGAGGCTCTCGTCAGCGATCGAGCGGGCGGTAGTTCGCTCCCAGGGCGTCGAGCCGATCGAGGTGCCAGTCGAGCCGGGCCGTGAAATGCCCGAAGTCCCTCCGCGCCCGTGCCGACCAGACGACCTCCGAGAGCGCGAAGAGGCGCGGAAAGACCATGTACTCCACGTGGTCCCACGTCTTCATGTACTCGGTCCAGACGTTCGCCTGGGCGCCGAGAACGTGCGTCGCCTCGGCCGGGGTGAGCTCCTCGGGCACCGGCTCGTAGGCGTAGACCGTGTCGAGGGGAAGGAAGCCTCCGATGGCGAACGGCTCGCTCTCCTGATCCTCCGACTGGTAGTAGTCGAAGTACAGGTGGCTGTTGGGCGTCATGACCACGTCGTGACCCTGCCGGGCGGCCTCGACGCCTCCCACCGTGCCGCGCCACGACATGACGGTGGCGTTGGGCGCCAGGCCCCCGTCGAGGATCTCGTCCCAGCCGATGAGGCGCCGCCCGTTCGCGTTGAGGAAGCGCTCGATCCGCCGGATGAACCAGCTCTGCACCTCGTCCTCGTCCGCCAGCCCCTCGCGCTCCTTGAGACGCTGCACCAGCTCGCTCTCCTCCCAACGCACCTTCGGCGCCTCGTCGCCGCCGATGTGGATGAGCTCCCCGGGAAAGAGCTCCATGACCTCCGCCAGCACGTTCTGCAGGAACTCGAACGTCTCGTCGGACGGGCAGTAGATGTCCTCGAAGACCCCCCACGTCATCGCGACCGCGAACGGCCCGTCGGTGCAGGCGAGCTCGGGATAGGCCGCCAGCGCGGCGAGCGAGTGCCCCGGCATCTCGATCTCGGGCACGATCGTGACGTAGCGCCCCGCGGCGTAGGCGACGACGTCGCGGATCTCGTCCTTCGTGTAGAACCCGCCGTGCGGCGTGCCGTCGCCCCGGAACTCGTCGCGCCCGTGCCCCACGTGCGTCTCGGGCCGGAAGGCTCCGACCTCGGTGAGGCGGGGATAGCGGTCGATCTGGATGCGCCAGCCCTGGTCCTCCGTGAGGTGCCAGTGGAAGCGGTTGAGCTTGTAGCGCGCCAGGAGGTCGATGTAGCGCTTCACCGACTCGGGGCCGTGAAAGTGGCGCGCGACGTCGAGGTGCATCCCCCGGTAGGGAAAGCGGGGGGCGTCGCTGATCCGGACGGACGGCAGCTCGAGCGGTCCCGTGGCGGTGCGGGCCCCGTCGGCGACGCCCGCGGGGAGGAGCTGCGACAGCGTCTGCAGGCCGTAGAAGAGGCCGGCGTGGTCGGTGCCGAGCACCGTCACGCCCGTGGAGCCGACGGTGAGCCGATAGCCCTCGGGGCGTCCCTCCCGCTCCCCCTGCACGCCGATCCGGAGCGCGCCGTCCCCGGCGAAGGGAAGCGCGAGGCCGGAGGCACGGCGCAGGGGCTCGGCCCAGCGCTCCACCACGTCGCGCGCCTCGGTGTCGGCGGGGTCCGCGAGCGCGATGGCGGTCGACGCGTCCAGCACGAACCGTCCGTCGCCGGATCGTACCTCCTCGGGGATCGGCACGATGTCGTGGGCCGGCTCCGCGGCGCAGGCGGAGGCGGCCATGGCCAGGAAGGCGAGGAGGGCGGCCGGGGGGCGCCTCACCGCGCCCTCGTGAGGACGCGCGTCTGGGTGAACTGCCGGTGCCCGTCTCGCGACTTGTGGAAGCCGAAGCCGCTCTCCCTCGCACCGACCCAGGGCGTGCCGGCCGCGCCCCCGGCCGAGCGGTTCACCCCGACCATTCCGGCGGTGAGGCGACGCGCGACCGCCTCGGTCCCCCCCTCCTCTCCGCCGAAGACGACCGCGCCCAGGCCGAAGGGCGTGTCGTTGGCCCGCTCGACGGCCTCGTCGACCGAGCCGACGCGGGTCACGCAGGCGACCGGCCCGAAGGTCTCCTGCCTGCCGATCTCCATCTCCTCCGTGACGCCGGTGAGCACCGTGGGCGTGACGAAGTTCGCGTGGTGGCCCTCCCCGCCCGACAGGACTGTCGCGCCGGCCTCCACGGCGGCTTCGATCTGGGCGAGCACGTGGTCGCGCTGGCGCGCGTTGACCATCGGACCGACGTCGGCCTCCACC
>JBFFWJ010000569.1:0-2454 GCA_041570315.1 Longimicrobiales bacterium
CATCGCGGAGTAGTAGTCGGGCGTGTCGCTCAGCCGGACGTCGGAGGGGTGCGCCATCACGACGACCGCCTGCTCCAGATCCTTCTCGATCACGTATACGCCACGGCTGCGCAGGATGTCGGGGGTGGGGGGCTCCGGCAGCTCCTCGGCGCACGGCCGGATGCGCGAGACGAGCCGCTCGAGCCAGGGCCGCACCTCGTCCCACGCCGCGTCGCCGGTGAGGCCGAGGACGAGGTTGTCGCGGCACACGATTCGGGCGTGCACCTCGCGGAAGCGCTCGGGCGTCACGCGCTCGGGGAGCAGGTCCTCCGACTCCATCTCCCAGCCGATCGGATGATCTCCGAAGAGGAGCCGGTTGAACTCCGAGAAGGCCAGGCGCGCCGGGTCGTCGCCGAGCCGGCGGACGCCTTCGATCTGACGGCCCCTCCACACCTCGATCTCGGCGGTGTCGAAGCCGGGCGACGCCAGCAGCTCGCCCCACAGCTCGAGCGCCGGCTCGAGGTGCTCGGTCAGCGTGTTCAGGCCCGACGAGATGCTGCCTCCCGCGCTCCCGAAGGAGGTCTGGATGGCGAGGCGCTCGAGGACCTCGTCGACGGAGTCGGGCGCCAGCGTCGTGGTCCCCCCGTAGCGGAGGAGGGTGGGGAGCCCCATCGCCGCCGCGTACCACTCCCGTCCGAAGAGCCCATAGCCGCCGCGGAAGTACGCGTAGACGTTGACCAGCGGCAGCTCGTGGGACTCGAGGACGAGCACGGGCACCCCCTCGACCTCGCGGTGGCCGGCTTCGGGCGGGTCGAAGTCGAGGGGCGGGAACTCGAGCGCTTCGACCGTGGCCTTGCCGACCGGGGCCTGCGCCGCCGCCTGCGGGCCCGGGGCCGCCTGCACGATCAGCAGCAGGGCGACGGCCCGGGCGCAGAGCCGGAGGGACGCGTCCGGGGCCCTCATCGCGGCCCCGCCGACACGAGCGTCGCGACGGTCCGATTGGATGCGTCGAAGTAGGCGCCGGCGACCCGGCGCACGTCGTCGGCCGTCACTTCCGCGAGGCGCTGCGCGCTTCGGAAGGTCTCGCGCCAGTCCCCCAGGAGCGACTCGGAGTCGGCCATCTGAACGGCCAGACCGAGGTTGGACTGGATCCGGCGAACGGCCCCCGCGGCGATCTGGTTCTTCACCCTCGCCACCTCGTCCTGCGTCGGGCCCTCCCGGGCGATGCGCCGGATCTCCTCGTACACGGCCGCCTCGATCTCCGCGGGGGTGTGCGGAGCCCGCGGGGTGGCGTCGACCTGGAAGAGCTGCGGGTACAGGCTTCCGGGACCCATCGAGCTGAAGACCCCCGTCGCCAGCCGCTCGTCGGTCACGAGTCGGCGATGCAGGCGGGACGTGCGGCCTCCCGTCAGGATGGAGGAGAGAAGGGCGAGCGCCGGACCGTCCGCATCGATCGAAGCCGGCACGTGCCAGCCGATGCGCAGCTGCGGCTGCGCGTCCCACTCGACGACGACGCGGCGCTCGCCCCGCTGGGCGGGCTCGACCGCCAGCACGGGCGGCGGGCGCTCTCCCGGCGGGATCGAGCCGAGATAGCGCTGCACCCAGGCCGCGACCCGCTCGGGATCGAAGGCGCCGACCACGGCGAGCACGGCGTTGCTGGGGGCGTAGTACCTACGGTAGTAGTCCTCCACGTCCGCGCGTCGCAGCTGCCGCAGGTCGGACATGTGCCCGACCACGGGGACGCCGTAGGGGTGAACGCGGAAGGCCGCCGCGAGGTGGCTCTCGTACAGGAGACCACCCGGGCTGCTCTCCACGCGTTGTCTCCGCTCCTCCATGACCACGTCCCGCTCCGTGTAGAACTCGCGGAAGACGGGGTTGAGCAGCCGGTCCTCCTCCAGCGCGAAGAAGAGCTCGGCACGGTTGGCCGGAAGCTCCACGAAGTACACGGTCGACTCCGACGTCGTCATCGCGTTCAGGCCGCGGGCGCCGGCGCGCGTGAGGATCCGGTCGAACTCGTTCGGGACGACGTAGGCGCGTGCCTCGCTCTCCAGCCGCGAGATCCGCTCCCGAAGCTCGGCGGCGCGATCCACCTCCCCCGAGGCGGTCGCCTCCAGCAGCGAGTCGTGCGCCGCATCCATGCGCGCGAAGAGGATCTCCTCGGAGTCCGAGGCGATCGTCCCGATCGTCTCGGTGCCTTTGAAGAGGAGGTGCTCGAGGAGGTGCGCGATGCCGGTGGTCCCCAGGTGCTCGTTCACCCCGCCGACCCTGTACTGCATGACGAACGAGATGGTCGGGGCTCCCTCTCGGGGCAGGAGGAGCACGCGCAGCCCGTTGTCGAGGGTGATCTCGCGAACCGGGAGTCGCTCGCCCGGGGTGGGCGCCGCGACCTCGGCCGCCGCGTCCGCACCGCCCGGGGGCGCTTGGGCCGCCCCGGGGGCCCAGCCGGGCAGGAGGGCCGCGAGCGCGGCCGCGACG
>JBFFWJ010000570.1:0-2378 GCA_041570315.1 Longimicrobiales bacterium
GCGACCACGTAGCCGCCCGAGCTCCACCCCTGCTGGAACGGGAGGTACGTCTCCGGCAACACCTCCCGCTCGACCCCCCACTGGCGCACGTCGCCGACGACGCCCACGACGGTGAGCCAGGTGGAGGCGTCACCGAAGGCGAAGCGCTTGCCGACGGGGTCCTCGCCCGGCCACACCTCGTCGGCCATGCGTCGGTTCACGAGCACGCCGACCGCGGCGCTGGCGGAGTCCCCGGGCTCGAGGGTGCGTCCCGCGAGCAGCGGAATCCCCATCGCGGCGAAGTAGTCGCCGGTCACGCTCGAGACCTCGACGAGCGGTCCGTCATCCTCGCTGGAGCGCGGGGGCTGGCCCGCGACCTGGATGTTTCCGTTCGTGCCGCCGCTCAGCGGAAGCTTGCTCACGACGCCTGCGGCGCGCACGCCCGGCACCTCCCCCACCCGCTGCGCCACCTCCTCGTAGAACCGGTGTCGATCCGCGAGCGAGCGGTACCCGGGGCCGGACGCGCTGAGCGCGAGCGTCAGCGTGCCCTCGGCGTCGAAGCCGTACTCCTGACCCTTCAGCGCGGCGTAGCTCTGGACGAGCAGCGCGGCGCCGTTGGCGAGGACGAGGCCGAGCGCGATCTGGCCGATGATGAAGCCATCACGCACGCGCTCCTTGCCCGGTGCCAGGCCGGAGCCGCCGCCTTCCCTCACGCCGCTCGCGACGTCGGTCCGCACCGAGACAAGCGCCGGCAACATTCCGAACAGGAGCGCGGTCAGCATCGCGGCCCCGAGCGCGAAGAGGAGCACCGGCGCGTCGATCGCGACGTCTCCGACCCGGGGAATCGTCGGTGGGAGCACCGACCGCAGCCGCCCCACGGCAAGCACCGCGACGAGGACTCCTCCGCCCCCTGCGAGCGCGGACAGCAGGAGGCTCTCGGAGAACAGCAGCCGGACCAGACGGAGGCGGGACGCGCCCAGCGCCCTCCGGACAGCGAGCTCGGGCTCCCGGCCGGCCGCTCGCGCGAGCTGCAAGCCCGCCACGTTGCCGCATGCGATGAGCAGCACGAGACCGGCGGCGGCGAGCATCATCGCGAGCTGACGCCCCACGCTGCCGTACAGGTACTCGTGGATGCGGAAGACGCGCACGCTGCGCTCGGCGTTCGTGCGGGGGTGCTCGAGCGCGAGCTCCCTCATGACCCGCTCCATGTCGGCCTGGGCCGCCTCCGGGTCCACTCCGTCCGCGAGGCGGGCGATGACCGGGTAGCTGTGGCTGCCCCGCTCGACCGCCGCGAGCGCCGCCTCGGTGAGGGGGACGTAGACCTCGTGGCGGCGCGTGCGCCCCCACGGCGACGGGACGTCGAAGCCGCGAGGCATGACGCCGACGATCGAGTAGGGGGAGCCGGCGATCTGCAGCGTCTCACCCAGGACGTCGGCGCGCCCTCCGAACGCCCGCTCCCACAGACCGTGCGAGAGCACCACGACCCCGGGGTTCGCCTCGTCCTCCGGCAGCAGGGTCCGCCCCAGCTCCGCCTCGACGCCGAGGAGCCCGAAGGCGCCGGTCGTGACCCGCGTCGCGTACAGCCGCTCCGCTTCGTCCAGGCTCGTGAGGTTGAACCAGCCCGGGCTGAGCGCGGCGAGGCCCTCGAAGGAGCGGCTTCGCTCGACCCAATCGAGGTAGTCGGGTCCGGACGCCGGGCCGCAGCACCCGAAGCTGCCCGTCTCCATGACCACGACGAGCTCCTCGGAATCCGGGAGGTCGATCGGCGCGAGGAAGACCGCCCGAAAGACGCCGAAGAGGGCGGTCGTGGCCCCGACCCCGAGGGCGAGCGTTCCCACGATCGTCACCGTGAATCCGGGTCGACGGAGCAGGCCCCGGGCTGCCACCTGAACGTCCTTGCCCCACGTCGTCATCGCCTCGCCTCTCGCCTCCCCGGGGACGAGCCCGCCGCGCAGCGTGTGACGGACGAGCCCGTACCGCTCCATGTCCCCTTGGACGGCCGCTGGACCCGTTCGGTTGCGATGCCGGTCCCGTGGAGGCCGGGGAAGAATGGCTGCGGCGCCGCACCGACGAGGCGTGACGACGACGAGTCGCGGCGCTGCCCGGAGGAGCAGCGCCTACACGCTGGCGGTCAGCGGCAGCTCGGCGGTGGTGAGGATCGCGCGCACCTCCCGGACCGTCGGCTCCGCGGCGGGCTGCAGAGGAGCTCTCGGCGGGCCCCCGCGCAGCCCCAGGAGGTCGAGGGCGGCCTTGATGCCCGGCACACCCATCCCCGCGACGATCCCTTGGTGCACGGGCGCGATCCGCTCCTGCATCCGACCGGCGTCGGCCGTTCGGCCCTCGCGGAAGGCCACGGAGATCTCCGCGGCCTCGGCGGCGGCCATGAGGCCCACGGCCAC
>JBFFWJ010000571.1:0-2378 GCA_041570315.1 Longimicrobiales bacterium
CGACCCGGGATCTTGCCCGCCATGGCAGAAGACATCCGTGACCGGCTGAACACCGCCCTCGAGGGCCGCTACGAGATCGAGCGCCAGCTCGGTGAGGGCGGCATGGCGACCGTCTATCTCGCCGACGACCTCAAGCACGAACGGAAGGTCGCGCTGAAGGTCCTGAAGCCCGAGCTCGCGGCCGTCGTCGGGGGCGACCGCTTCCTCGCCGAGATCAAGACCACGGCCAACCTTCAGCACCCGCACATCCTGCCGCTGCACGACTCGGGCGAAGCCGACGGCCTGCTCTTCTACGTGATGCCCTACGTGGAAGGCGAGAGCCTCCGGGAGCGCCTCGACCGCGACCGCCAGCGCGGTGAGGGCGAAGCGGTCGGCATCGCGACCAAGGTCGCCGCGGCGCTGCAGGCTGCCCACGAGCGGGGGGTGATCCACCGCGACATCAAGCCGGCGAACATCCTGCTCTCGAAGGGCGAGCCGCTCATCAGCGATTTCGGCATCGCCCTGGCGGTGAGCGCAGGGGGCGGAGGACGGCTGACGGAGACGGGGCTGAGCCTGGGCACGCCGCACTACATGAGCCCGGAGCAGGCGACGGGGGACCTGAGCGTGGGCGCGGCCACGGACCTGTATGCCCTGGGCTGCGTGCTGTACGAGATGCTGGTGGGGGAGCCGCCGTACACGGGCAGCACGCCGCAGGCGATCCTGGGCAAGATCATCCAGGCGAAGCCGGTCTCGGCCACGGAGGTCCGCCAGACGGTGCCGGTCCATGTGGATGCGGTCATCCGCCGGTCGCTGGAGAAGGTGCCCGCGGACCGGTTCCGGACGGCGAGCGAGTTCGTGGCCGCGCTGGGCGACAAGGGCTTCCGGCACGGAGACGCGCTCGAGGATGCCGGAGCCACGTCTGGGCCGGCCGCGAGAGCGGGGCCGTGGATTCGGGATACCCGCTCTGTCGCGATGACGATCCTCGCTGCGGGGATGACGCTCGCGTTCGCGTGGACGCTCCTGCGGCCCCCGCCACCCGACGGTGTCGAACCGGTGCGCCGCTTCGAGATCGATCTCCCCGAGGGAGCCATCCTTCGGGGAGTCACCTATCAGCCCCTCGCGATCTCGCGTGACGGCTCCTTCGTGGTCGTCAACGGCCGAACGGCGGAGGGAGATCAACTCTACCGCCGCGCCCTCGATCGGTTGGAGATGACCCCGATCCGGGGCACGGAGGGGGTCGGCAGCTTCGCCGTGTCGCCCGACGGGCAATGGGTGGCGTTCAACAACGTCTCCACTCAGGACCTGGTGAAGGTCCCGGTGGACGGTGGGCCGGCGACGACCCTCGCACCGACCCCCGGTACCGCTACCGCCATCGGCGGCTTCACCTGGACCTCCGGTGGCTGGATCGTCTACTCCTTCGGTTCCTATCCTGGTCTGCAGCGGGTGAGGGACGTGGGGGGTGAGTTCGAGCCCCTGACAGCTCCGCCGGAGGGTGCGCGGCATACCAGCCCGAGCCCGATGCCCGACGGCGAGACGATGCTCTTCGAGATCGAGCGCCCGGATGGTGATTCCGAAATCGCGATCGTGCGACCGGGGACAGGCGAGTACGACGTGCTCACGTGGGGCAGCGATCCGGAGTACGTGCCGGGCGATTTCGTGTTGTTTCGGAGGGACGCCGCGTTGTGGGCTGCTCCCCTCGCTGCCGATTGGCGCTCGCTGACCCGCGAGCCATTCCCGGTCGTGGAGAACGTGGGTGGGACGTACGACTACTTCTCGGTGTCTACCGACGGCACATTGTTCCATCTGCTGGGCGGCTCGAACTCCGGCGATGGGGCACGCCTCGCCGTCCTGGATCTCGAGGGTAACCTGGACGTCCTTCCGCTTGGACCGCGTACGTTCACGCTCGTCGGCCCCAGCTGGTCGCCCGACGGTGAGTCGGTCGTGTTCGGGAGCGGAGGCCAGATCTACACCTACAACACGGTGCTCAACACGACGCCCCGGCAGATCACGTTCGAGGGCATGAACGAGAACCCGGTCTACTCGCCCGACGGCACGCGCATCGCGTTCTCTTCTCAGCGCGACGGGACCGAGGGCTACGATCTCTTCGTCAAGGACCTGACCCTCGACGCACCACCGCGGTCACTGCTGGCGCTCGAGGGGACCCAAGTCCCGACGGGTTGGGCCTCCGACACGCTCCTCGTATTCGAGGGGTCCTATGCCGCAGGCCAGGAGCTGGGGATGCTCGACATCTCGGATCCGGACAACCCGGAAGCGCGAAGTTACCTGACGTCCGAGGCCGATCTCTCGACGATCGCCGTCTCGCCGGACGGACGGCATGCGGCGTACGGCTCGAACGAGTCGGGGGAGCCGGAGATCTACATCCGCAGCTTCCCCGACCC
>JBFFWJ010000572.1:0-2373 GCA_041570315.1 Longimicrobiales bacterium
AGTAGAGGGTGGCATCGGAGTTGGGGAAGGGGTTAACCATGTAGTAGGCAATCACCGCGATAACCGCCAGCACCACGATAGACTTGATGTTGCCGCCACCGATACGAATAAGGGTCTTGTTACCGCAGCCGGAGGCGAAGGTCATACCGATGCCGAACAGCAGGCCGCCGAGCAGGTGCTCGATCCAGTTAAGCTGGGCGCCGCGGTAGGGAGGGAAGGTGGAGTCGAGCACCACACCCAAGCTCCGCTGACGCTGCGGTACGTCGCGGTCTCTCGCCTCGAGGAACTCGCTGCTCGTCTCCAGCTCACGGGCGATCTCCTCGGTCGTCATCGCCCCGGTCCAACTCGCGGCGAGCTCGATCCCCAGCGGAGATCCGTCGACCAACCGGCAGATCTCGCCGATCCACGGATCCGACGCGAGGTCCCCGTCCGGTCGTGGGCCTCGGCGTGACGCCACCTGCCTGAACAGTTCGACGCCGTCGGCCGACTCCGGTCCGTCGGCCCGGCATCGGAGGCCCCCGAGTCGATAGACCGCCTCCGCGCGGACCGTGAGCGGCACGCGCGTCGTGAGCAACACCGACGTCGCCGCGCTGGCCTCCAACATCTCGGTGACGAACTCCGCGGACGAGACCAGATCCTCGACCCCGTCGAGGACGAGGAGCTTCGACCGGGTCGACAGGAACATGAGGACGAGCCCTGCCTGCTCCGCCGAATCCTGGCGCCGGATCCCGAGGGCGTGGCCCATCGCCGAGACGAACGCCTCGTGCGTGTCGATCCCGTCCAACGCCACGTACGTGACTCCGTCGCGGAAGCGCTCGGTGAGTGAGCGCGCGGCCCGCAGCGCCAGCCTCGTCTTGCCCATGCCACCGGGCCCGACGATGGAGACCAACCGGTGACCCGACGTCTCCACGAGCCCCTTCACCTCCGCGATCTCCTTGTCCCTACCGACGAAGGGGGTCGGCGGTTCGGGCACGTCGAGCGCATCGCCCGCGCCATGCCCGTCGAGGGCTCCGAGCAGAAGTGACGTCCTGAGGAGCCGTCCGTCCCTCAGGTCATAGATCCAGGCGGAGGCAAGGACGAAGGGCGATCCGACGATGGCGGCAACCACCACGGCGGACATCGCCCACTCGGGAGCCCCGAGCGCAGGCAGCGCGATGTCGGCGACCTGCCACACGACGAAGGCGATTCCCGCGTACCACGCGGCCATCCGGAACACACCTCGTCTTCTGGCCTCCAGTACCAGGGACGGGATTCGTCGGGTGTCGCGTGGCATTCAGTCTCGGGACGGGGTCGGGCGGGAAGATGTGACGGTGCCGCAGTGAGCCGCCAGTCGGGTTCTCGCCGGTATCGTCCTACCGCTCCCGCTCCCACGGCAGCGCGAGCGCCGCCGGCGCGCGCGCGCGCCCCACCCAGCCGGCCAGCGCCGCCAGCGTCAGCAGGTACGGCAGCGCCAGGAAGACCTGGTACGGCACGTCGAGCCCCACCGCCTGCAGGAAGAACTGCAGCGCGGAGGCCGCCCCGAAGAAGAGCGCGGCGAGGAGCACGAGCACCGGGTTCCAGCGACCGAGCACGACCACGGCGATCGCGATGAAGCCGCGGCCCGCGCTCATGTTCTCGGAGAAGGTGCCCGCATGGGCGAGCGCGAGGTGCGCGCCCGCCAGCCCGGCGAGCGCGCCGCCGAAGAGCGTCGCCCCGAAGCGGACGAGGCGCACGCGCACGCCGGCGGCCTGCGCCGCGTCCGGCGACTCGCCGACCGCCACGAGCTCGAGCCCCCACGCGGTGCGGAAGAGGAAGATCCACAGGAGGGGGGCGAGCAGGTAGGCGACGTAGGCGGTCGCGGCCTGGCCGAAGAGCGCGCTCCCCACCCAGGGGAGATCGGAGAGGAGGGGGATCGGCGCCGGAGGGAGCGTGGGCAGCGTGAGCGCCGTGCCGGTCGCCCCGAAGCGGGCCTGGTACATCGCCCCGGTCAGCCCGAGCCCGCCGATCGTGACCGCCGTGCCGGTGATGATCTGGTCGGTGCCGAGCCCCACGGAGAAGACGGCGAAGACGAGCGCGACCGCCACGCCGGCCCCGGCGCCGGCCACGACGCCCATGCCGGCCGCGTCGAAGGCGAGCGCGCCGAGGGCGCCGCCGAGCGCCCCGGCGATGATCGAGCCCTCCAGCCCGATGTTGATCACGCCGCTGCGCTCGGTGATCGTCTCGCCCATCGCGGCGAGCGCGAGCGGGACGCCGAGCCGGACGGCCGACTCGAGGAAGAGGACCAGCTCGACCTCAGACACCGGAGCCTCCCGCGGCGGGGCGCTCCACCCCGGGCTCCCCGGCCAGGCCGGCGACGCCCGCCGCGGTGCCGGGGTGTCAGCCGTGGCGCCGGAG
>JBFFWJ010000573.1:0-2360 GCA_041570315.1 Longimicrobiales bacterium
ACCGCCTGCGCCGCGCGGACGGCTCGGCCGATCCGTTGAGCGACGGCGTGCTGATCGACCCGTCCGGGGCGCGCGTGCCGCTGCGGTGGGGCGTCGACGTGACGATGGCGAGCACCGGTACCTGGACCTCGCCCGTCGACGGCGCCGAGTACCCCTCGGGCTGGCGGATCCGAGTGCCGGCCCGCGGATGGGACCTCTCGGTGGAACCGCTCGTGGCGGCCCAGGAGCTCGACGTCGCGTTCCGCTACTGGGAAGGCGCCGTCGGCGTCGCCGGCGCGGGCGAGGCGGGGGCCCCGGTGCGGGGTCGCGGCTACGTCGAGCTCACCGGGTACGCGGGAGCGCCGCCCGACCGGTGACGGACGGCTGCGGGCGACGCCCGCTACCCCCCTCGCGCCGCCCGTTCAGGGCAGGGGTACGAGCGAGCCCTCGATCGCGGATCGCCGCGCCTCGAGCCAGGCCGGAAGCTTGAGGTCGCCGCCCAGCCGGCCGGCCGTCTCGTCGACGGTGAAGCCGGGACCATCGGTGGCGATCTCGACCAGAAGCCCGTCCGGAGCGCGGAAGTAGATGCTCTCGAAGTAGGTGCGGTCCGCGACCGGGCTCACCGCGATCCCGAGGGAGAGGAGGTGCTCGCGCCATTCCGCCTGCTGCTCCGCGCTCTCGGCCCGGAACGCGACGTGGTGCGTCTGGCCGGCCCCGGGGCGTGCCCGGTACGTCGACCCGCTCCAGTCGAAGAGCGTGAGCGCGGAGTGCGGCTCGACCTCGGACCCGTCGTACGCGGCCCAGAAATAGTGCTTGGTCTTCGCGTCGTCCTGGTTGAGGGTCTTCTTCACGAGCTTCAACCCCAGCGCCTCCTCGTAGAAGGCCCCGGCCCGTCCGAGGTCGTCGGTGATCGCGCTGACGTGGTGGATGCCCTGCAGGCGCATGGCCTCCGTGACCTCGGGAACGGGCTCGGGGTGGGTGAGCGCCTGGATCGCGGTCCGGTCCCTGCCGTCCGGCAGGCGCTCCCGCGGCGGAACCACGAGCTCGCGGCCGAGAGCGTCGGCCGGCTCGTCGATGGCGTATCCGGGGCCCGCCGTCGCGATCTCGAGCACCTGTCCGTCCGGATCGGCGAAGTACAGGCTGCGGAAGTAGCCGCGGTCGAGCGGGCCGGTGACCTGCACCCCCGCGTCCGTCAGGCGACGCTTCCACATCAGCTGAGCCTCGGGCGTGGCGACGCCGAGCGCGAGATGGTGCACGCCTCCGACGCCCCAGTGGCCACGTCGGGCGCCGGGCCACTCGAAGAAGGTCAGGATCGTCCCGGGACGTCCGCCGTCGGCGCCGAAGTACAGGTGATAGGCGTCCGGATCGTCGAAGTTGACGGTCTTCTTCACCAGCGCGAGCCCCAGGAGCTCGCGGTAGAAGGCGAGGGTCCGTGGCGCGTCCTTCGACACCATCGTGATGTGGTGGAAGCCGAGTGTGCGAAACGACATGGCTGCTTGCTCCCGTTCGTACGGTGGGGCCCGGTGTGAACCGTCCATCGGTGAATCGTCCGGAAGATAGTTCAAGATTCAATGGTTGTCAAAGCAGCGAGTGGGGCCGCGTCCGGGCGGGGCATCTCATCGACAGGAAAACGGCGGCCTCCGACCGGGCGGCCGGAGCGGGTCATCCCTTGAGACCGGAGCAGTGCCGGCCCGCTACAGCGTCCGCCGGAAGCGCCTGGTCGCGACCGCGAGCCCCGTCATCGCCATCGCCGCGAGCACGAGGAACTGCACCGCGAGCTCCTCCACGCCGGCTCCCTTGAGGAAGACGCCCCGCACGATCTCGAGGAAGTGGCGCAGCGGGTTGGCGAGCGTGAGCTGCTGGAAGATCCAGGGCATCGTCTCGACGGGGTACAGGAAGCCGGAGAGGATGACCGAGGGGAGCACGAAGAGGAACATGGCCAGAAAGGCCTCCTGCTGCGTGCTCGAGATCGTGGAGATGAGGAGCCCGAAGGACAGCCCGGCCAGAATGAAGAGCGCGGCCGCGAGGGCGAGCGTCGCCCACTCGCCCCGGAAGGGGATGTCGAACCAGAAGAGCGCGACCGTCGTGACGATCGTGATCTGGATCATGGCGACCCCCGCCACCGGGATCGTCTTTCCCAGCATGAGGTCGACGGCCGAGAGGGGCGAGACGAGGAGCTGCTCGAGCGTGCCCACCTCCCGCTCCCGCACGACCGCCAGCGCGGTGAGCAGCAGGCACATGAGGAGCACGATCACGCCGATCACCGCGGGCACGTTGTAGACACGGCTCTCCAGCGAGGGATTGAACCAGGCCCGTGCGCGGAGGTCGACGGCCGGCACCGCGGGGAGCGCCGTCGCGGGCGCGGGCGCGGCGGCGCCGGC
>JBFFWJ010000574.1:0-2337 GCA_041570315.1 Longimicrobiales bacterium
GCCTGCGTTCGACCATTTCTTTTGGCGTCACTTCCGAACCGGGCTCAAACACGGCCAATCTGCCGACGTTGACCCCCACGTACTCCTTGCGGAACAGGTTGTGGAACCCCCGCATGAAAGGCAACTTTTTGACCAGCGGAAGCTGTCCACCCTCGAACAGGGGCGGCACGCTGCCGTGCTGCTTCTGGCCTTTGCTCCCGCGGCCGGCGTATGTGCCGTGACCGCTGCCATTGCCGCGCCCGACACGCCGGCGTGGCGGTGGACGACCCCGCCCTCGGCAAGCGCCGGGTCGCTCGTGCCGGTCCCCGGGTCGCTCGAGGGGACGCCGGTCAGCGCCGGACACGGCGGCACGAGGTCGGCGAAGTCCTCGGTGTTGACCTCGGTGCCGGCGTCGTAGGCCATCAGGTCGGATGCGGCGACGTCGCCCACGGCCATGGGAAGGCGGTGGCCGGCGAGCCCGGTGAATCCGTCGTTCGTGCAGATGAGCATCGAGACGACCGAGAGGTAGCGGGCGCCGCGCTCGCCCGTCACCGTGAAGCTCACCTGCTCGCCCGGCAGGAGCGGGGGCAGCGTCGGGCCCTCCGCCACGACCAGGTCCGCCACGTGGTCGTCGGCGCCGAGGAGCGTCGTCATCGGGCCGAGGTTTCCGTTCTCGGCGATCTGTCGGAGCTGCGAGCTGGCCGGCTGCCCGGCCTCGAAGAGCGCGAGCGGGCGCCGGTGGACGGCCGCGAGCGGTGGCGTGAACGGCTGACCGCCCGACAGGTTCAGGATCGTCACCCGGTAGCTCGCCGAGGCCGCGGGGCCGGTGGCCTCCTCCGCGACGGCGAGTTGGGGCTCGATCGGGGTGGTCACGTCGTCCGAGCATGCGCCGGACACGAGCGCGGCGATGGCGACGAGAGCGGTGCGTGTACGCATGTGTTCCTTCCTCCGGGCTTCTGGGTGCGCGGCCGGCGTCGATCACGACGACCGTCGCCCGACTCGGGGGCAACGCCGGTGCCGGGAGCGCGTTGCGGCGTGGCCCGGCTCCATCGTCCTGCGCGACGGGGGGTTACGTGCGCCGCGCCAGGTGCCCGCGGCCGCGCGCCGCGCGTTTCATGAAACGCTCCGGCGTTTCAGGGCCGCCGGATGAAACGCGGGGCGCCGACCCTCAGGGCCCCGCGAGGGCCCGTAGCTCGGGCTCGGGATAGAGCCGGAGGAAGTGGCGCAGGATCCGGTGCGTGAGCCCCCACACCGTCTGCCCCACGAGGTGGAAGCAGGGAAAGCTCCGCGGGCCTCCGGGCAGGTCGATCTCGACGGATCCGTGGTTCCGGGGGTCGTGGAGGTCGTGGACGGGCACCCAGTAGACCCGCTCGATCTCGGCGCTGGCCACGAAGGCCTCGGTGCTCGCGGGCACCCCGAACACGAACGAGGAGATCGTCAGCTTCGGGAGGAGGGGGCTCGTGGGAGCCACGTCTTCGAGTCGTCCGAGGGGGGCTCCCAGCCGGGCCAGGTCCACGCCGGTCTCCTCCATCGTCTCGCGGCACGCGGTGGCCTGAAGCCCCGCGTCGGCCCCGTCCCGCCTCCCTCCGGGCAGCGCCATGTGGCCGGACCACGGGTCGCGCTCGGATCGGGCGCGCTTGATCAGCAGGAAATCCAGCTCGCTGCGGCCCCGGATGACGACGGACACGGCGGCCTGGAGGCGCTCGCCCTCGTGGATCGGCGGGTCGTCGTCGTCCCCCGCGTAGGATGCGAGCGCTTCGCTCAACAGCCAGAACCGGGGGTCGGTCTTGATGAGGGGCTCGGGCATGCGCGCAAGGTGACCGCTGCCGGTCGGCTCCACAACGGATGTCCGGAGGCGTCCGGGATCAGACCCCCGTCCGCTCGGCTCCCCAGATGAGCTTGTGGAGCTGGAGCTGGAAGCGCACGGGCAGCCCGTCTTCGAGGATCCACCCCGCGAGCTCCTCCGGGTCGGCCTCCCCCCATACGGGCGAGATCAGGATCGCCCGCAGCGTGCCGGCGCGGACGCGCGCATCCAGGCCCCGCTCGAGGATGGTCGCGCGAGCCCATTCGTAGTCGGCGCGGTGCGCCACGACGAACTTGACCTCGTCGCGCTCGCTCAGGTGCTCGAGGTTGGACCAGAGGTTGCGGTGGCCCTCGCCCGAGCCCGGGCACTTGAGGTCCATGATCTTGTGGACGCGCTCGTCGAGCGCGCTCACGTCGAAGGCGCCGGACGTCTCGACGAGCACGGTGTGTCCCTCGGCGAGGAGCCGGTCCGCGAGATCGAAGGCGCCCGGATGCGCGAGCGGCTCGCCACCGGTGATCTCGACGAGCGGGGTCCCGTGGGCGCGCACTGCGGCC
>JBFFWJ010000575.1:0-2293 GCA_041570315.1 Longimicrobiales bacterium
GCGTGCGCTACCAGATGTACCACGCGCTCGCGCTCCTCGCCGTCGCCTGGGCGTCGAGCCGCTGGGAGAGCGGCGCCCTCACCGCGGCCGGGTGGCTCTTCCTCGTCGGCATCGTCGTCTTCTCGGGGAGCCTCTACGTGCTCGTCCTGAGCGGCCAGCGGTGGCTCGGCGCCGTCACGCCCATCGGGGGCGTGGCCTTCATCGCGGGGTGGGCGCTCCTGGCCTGGGTGGCGCTGCGCGGGTGACCGAGACCGGGTCGCTCGAGCGGGGGCGGGCCCTGCTCCGGTCGGCCTCGCGCGTCGTCGTCCTCACCGGCGCCGGCATCTCCGCCGAATCCGGGGTCCCCACCTTTCGCGGCCCCGTCGGGCTGTGGAAGTCGCACCGGCCCGAAGAGCTGGCGACCCCCGAGGCCTTCGCGCGCGACCCGCGCCTCGTCTGGGAGTGGTACGCCTGGCGGCGCTCGCTCGTCGCGCGCTGCGACCCGAACGTCGGCCACCGCGCCCTCGCGGCGCTCGCGCTGTCGGGGCGGGCCGAGACCACGCTCGTGACGCAGAACGTCGACGGGCTGCACCACCGGGCCGCCCGCGAGGTGGCCGGCGCGCTCGACCCGCGGCCCGCCTACCCCCTCGAGGTGCACGGCGCGATCCACCGCGACCGCTGCCCGGGGTGCGGGGCGCTCAGCGAGGGTGGAGAGGTCGACGCCTCCTCGGCGGAGAGGCTGCCGCGCTGCGGGGCCTGCGGCGCGCTGCTCCGGCCCGACGTGGTCTGGTTCGGGGAGCCGCTGGACCCCGACGTGCTCGCGGCGGCCTTCGAGGCGGCGGCCGAGGCCGACCTCTGCCTCGTCGTGGGGACGAGCGCGGTGGTCTACCCCGCGGCCTCGGTGCCCGAGATCACGCTGCGCAGCGGAGGCGCGGTCGTGGAGGTGAACCTCGACCCGACGCCGCTCACCGGGCGAGCCACGCTGAGCCTGCTCGGCCGGGCTGCGACGCTGGTGCCGGCGCTCGTCGAGTAGACATCTTGGAAGCTCGGGGGGGCGCGACGCGCCCGGGGCCGAGTTCGTTCCGGGGGCGATCCAATCCGGCCTGGTCGGGTATCCCTCCGCAGTCACACGCGACACGCGGGCGGGGTCTCGGCGTGCGCACCCCCTCGGAATCCGACCGGAACACCAATGAACAAAGGCCGTACCCCCCTTCTCGTCGTCCTTCTCGGGCTCGCCGCCTGCAGCACCGATTCCACGGGGCCGGGCGACGAGGTCACGGCGGTCGCCGTGCTGCCCGGCAGCCCCTCGGTGGACGTGGGGCTGAGCGTGCAGTTCACCGCGCGAGCCACGAACAGCTCCGGGCAGTCCGTGTCGGGTCTCCCGGTGAGGTGGACGTCCAGCAACACCGGCGTCGCGACGATCGACGACGACGGGCTGGCCGTAGGGATGGCCGTGGGCGCGACCGCGATCACGGCGACGATCGCCGGGGTGTCGGCGTCCGAGGTGCTGAGCGTGCAGCCCAGCCAGTGCACGAACCGCGTCGACGTCGTCCTGAGCCGGGGCGAGTACCAGGCCTACGACGCCAACACCTGCCTCCTGCTGCCGGCCGGGAGCTCGGGCGACCGGTACCGGGTCGCCGTGACGCGGCCGACGCTGTTTCGCGACAGCATGGACGTGCAGACGGTGACCCTCGAGGCTGCGCCCATCTCCGCGACCGCCGCGTCCACGATCGCGGCGGCGCCCCGGGCCGCGGCGGCGCCGGATCCGTCCCTCGACGCGGACCAGGGTCTTCCCGCGGAGCTCGCACGCATCGACGGGCGGCGGATCCTCGAGGACGTCGAGCTGAGGCGCCGCACGCGCCGGGCCCACCAGGCGTTGCGGGAGCGCGAGCGGGGGCTCGAGCTCGCCTTCGAGGCCGCGCTGCCCGACCTGGCGGCGCTCGCGCCCGCGCGGACGAGCCACCCGGATCCGGCCGAGAGGCTGGAGCTGAACCTCCTGCTGGACTGCGAGGCCGCCCCCGATCCGCGCCCGGTGCGCCTCGTCAACTTCAACGGCGACATCGCCGTCTATCAGGACAGCGTGCAGTGGTCGGATCCGGCCACCCGGCTCGGCGACACCGCGACGGGGCAGATGCTCGCCTACTACGCGAGCCACGCCCGCGGCATGATCTCCGACTACTGGGGGGAGCCCTCGGACATCGACGGCAACGGCCGGATCATCGTCGTCGCCATGACCGATCTCCTGAACGGCGCGGCGGCGGCCGTCTACAGCGGCGACTTCCTGTCCGCGACGGGCCCGACCTGCCCGAGCTCC
>JBFFWJ010000576.1:0-2273 GCA_041570315.1 Longimicrobiales bacterium
GCCGTGTGGCTCATGCGGACGGTGCCTCGGGTGGGGCTCCGCTGACCCGACCGCCGCCCGCTCGGGCGGCACCGGGGCGCGCCCGCACAGCCGGGGCGGCACCGCCCAGCCAGGGCGGCACCGCACAGCCGGGGCGGGACCGCGGAGCCCCAGCCTCTCAGGACGCGAGCTCCTCGAAGCTCGCGCCGCGCGAGGGTACGGCGGCGAAGAGACGGTCGCCGATGCCTTCGGTCAGCCCGCGGGGCTCGAAGTACTCTGTCGCCAGCGTCTCGAGAACGCCGCCCACCGTCCCGCGATCCGCCAGGGCGACGATGCACCCCCCGAACCCGGCCCCGGTCAGCCGCGCGCCCCGCGCCCCGCCGTCCCCGGCGACCGCCACCAGCTCGTCCAGCTCCGTGCAACTCACGGAGAAGTCGGTCCGCAGGCTCGCGTGCGATGCGTCCATGAGCGCCCCGAACGCCCCGGCGTCCGCGACCCGGGCGGCGTCGAAGGCCCGTCGCACCCGGTGAGCCTCGGTGACGACGTGTCGAAAGCGCCGCAGGAGTCCACCGCCGAGAGCCGTCTCGGCCCCCGCCAGAAGGGTGTCGACGTCGAGCGCCTCCACGAGCTCCCCGTAGGTCGTCACCGCCTTCGCGGTCAGCCCGGTCCGGGCCGCGTGGCCGGCCACGACCCGAAGCGCCTCTTCGGCCTCCTCGCGGCGCAGGTTGTACGCCGCCTGGAGCGCGCCCGACTTCTCCGCCCGCACGCCGCTGTCGGCCACCACGAAGCACCAGTCCTCGGGCACGGGGACGTGCCGGAGGCGCAGCGGGTCGAAGCTGACCAGGGCCGCGTTGCCCGCCCGGGCGCCGAGCGAGATCGCCTGGTCCATCCCCCCGCCCCGGGTTCCGGTGTAGCGTTCCGCCTCCGCCATCAGGCTCGCGAAGGAAGGAGGGTCCGTGGAGACGTCGTTGAGGCTCGCCAGGGCGAGGCCCACGGCGATCACGAGCGCGGAAGAGGAGGAGAGGCCGGCGGCCACCGGCACGCTCGACTCCACCACGCCGTCGAAGCCCCTGCGGATCGTGAAGCGGCGCGCCAGCTCGCTCGTCGGAGCCTTCACGTAGTTCGCCCAGTGGCCGGGCTCGCTGCGCGGAACGGCGGGGCCGATCTCCACTTCGACCGGGTCGAATCCGGGGTCGAGGTTGCAGAGCACCACCCGTTCGTCTGCGCGAGGGCGCAGCGCGATGCGGATCTCCCTCTGCAGCGCCATCGGCAGGACCGGCAGCCCGCAGTAGTCGATGTGCTCCCCGATCAGGTTCACGCGACCGGGGGCACGGGACAGGTGCGTCGGGGCCAGGCCGAAGCGGTCCCGGAACGCCCGTTCCAGGGCCGGGGGGATCAGCGGACCCGCACGTAGCCCACGCCGTCGCGTACGTCGATCGCCGTGCCGTACGGCTTCGAGCGCTCGATCAGGTCGTCGAGGATCTTCTCGGCGAGCGCGCCCCGCGCCAGCTGCGGCCGCCCCCGCACCCACGCCGGCTCACCGAAGCCGAGCGTGATCGGGTGCAGCGCCAGCTCGCCGAGCTCGCCGTCGACGAACGTGGGCATCGCGATCACCGACTCCCAGATCTCCCGGTTGACGGGAAAGCCCGTGGTCTCGTTGCGGTAGCGCTCACGGTTGAAGTCCGCCACGTGGTCGTCCGGCCCCAGCCCGTAGGGCTCGTAGTTCTCTGCCGGGAGCCGCAGCAGCGTCTCGTTCTGGAAGACGAAGTCCCCCAGGGAGTAGAAGATCGGCTTGCCCCGGTAGATCTCGATGCCCCTCAGCACGTGGGGGCCGTGGCCCACGAACATCGTGGCGCCCGCGTCGATCATCGCACGCGCGAACTCGACGACGAAATCGGCAGGCACGGAGTTCGGGCCCTTCCGCTCGTGCGCGTGGATCGTCACGAGAACGTGGTCGGCGAGGCGGCTCGCGCTGCTCACGACGGCCGCGATCTGCGCCACGTCGTCGGGGTCGGGCCGGGTGATCACGTCCGGCTCCGCTCCCTCGACGAAGGAGGTGCCGAGAGCGCGCGCGCCCGAGTCCGTTCGCGTGAAGCCGAGGCCCATGGGCTCGAGCGCCGCCCCGAGCCGGTCGATCTGCTCGGCCGTGGCCACCCTCGTCGTCGAGAAGCGAAGCGGACTCAGCCCCGGGCGCGACTTCATGCTGCCCCGGGCCGCGCCCGCCCGCGAGTGGTCGGGGAAGGTCGACGCCATCGAGACGAGCGCCACCCGCCCCCGCGGCGTCTCGAGGAAGC
>JBFFWJ010000577.1:0-2268 GCA_041570315.1 Longimicrobiales bacterium
ATGCGGCGCGTGCCGCCGCCGGAGCCGCGGTAGTCGGGGAGGGAGGGCGCATGAGGGGCGCGCCGCGCGCCCTTGACCGTGAACGCGGCGGCCCGGTAATTATGCCGCTCACGGAACGCCCCACCGAGCCAGGAGCCCGACGTGTCCGAGACCGGCGCCAACCAGATCCGGGTGATCCTCCGCTGGATCCAGATCAAGGACAGCCACGACCTCGACGGCGAGGGGGAGTTCCGGTTCCACGCGAAGGTTTCGACGGGGGGCCGCAGCCAGGAGCTGGACTTCCCCGACCCGCCGGCGTACTACCGGATCAAGGACCATCCCCGCTTCTCCAAGGTCGACAAGCTCGACAAGGTCCTCTACGAGGGTGAGGCGGGAGAGACCATGCTCGTGGAGCTGTCCGGCTTCGAGTACGATCGCTTCAGCCCGCCGGACGCCCTGGCCGAGTACCGGCGAGAGTTCACCGGACCCGTCGACTCCTGGCTCGGCCGCTACCAGCCGACGGACGAGGGCCCGGACGATCCCGAGAACATGACGGACTGGCGGGTCTGCTACGACGTCGAGAGGGCCTGACGCGGGTCCGCCCGCCCCGCCCGAGCCGGAGGGCGGCGAGCCACCCCCCGCGGCCCCGGGTCAGGCGATCCAGCCCCCGCGGCCCCGGGTCAGGCGATCCCGCCCCCGCGGCCTCGGGTCAGGCGATCCCGCCCCCGGTCAGCGCCTTGACCAGACGGTAGAGGAACTCCTGGCCCTCGTAGAAGCTCTCGATCAGGATCCGCTCGTCCTGGCCGTGGGCGCGGTTGTCCTCCATGTCGCCGAACAGGCCGCTCACCCCGTACACCGGGATCCCCTCGCGCCTCAGGTACAGGCCGTCGGTGGCGCCGGTCGACATGACGGGCAGCACCGGCACGCCCGGCCACATCTGCTCGGTGATCCGCTGGATGGGGCCCAGGACCTCGGGGACCAGGGGGGACGGCGGGCTCGGCGTCGCCGACCCCTGGGCAACCACCTCGACGTCGAAGGGCGCCGCGAGCTCGCTCAGGCGCGCGTGCACGTCCTCGGGGTCGTGCGTCGGGAAGATCCGGCAGTTCACCGTCGCCTCCGCCAGCTGCGGGAGCGCGTTCGACGCGTGGCCCCCTTCCAGGAGCGTCGCCACGCAGGTGGTGCGGAGCCGCGAGTTGTAGGCCGTCTCGGCCGATAGCGTCGCGGCCGCCGCCTCGTCGGCCGGATTGGCCACGATGCGCCGCATCGCGTCGCCCAGCTCGCCGCCCACGATCTGCGCCGAGCCCAGGAAGAACTGCTCCGTGACCTCGTGGAGCATCACCGGGAAGTCGTGGTCCTGCACGGCGAGCAGCGCGGCGGACAGGTCGTAGATCGCGTTCTTGCGGACGGGCAGCGAGGAGTGCCCGCCGGGATTCGTCGCGCGGAAGGTGAAGGAGAGGAACTTCTTCTCGGCCGCCTGCACGTTGTTGGAGATCTTGCGGCCCGCCTGGGTCATCCCGCCGCCGCCCTCGTTGAGCGCGTAGGCGGCGTCGATCAGCTCCCTGTGCTCCTCGAGGAGGAAGCGGACGCCGTTGCGCGGACCGCCCTCCTCGTCCGCCGTCAGGGCGACGATGATGTCGCGGTCCGGCACGAACCCCTCCCGGCGCATGCGGATGAAGTTGGCCGTGTAGATCGCCGCCTCGTCCTTGTCGTCCGTCACCCCCCGCCCGTAGTAGTAGCCGTCGCGCTCGATGAACCGGAACGGGTCGAGATCGGGGCTCCAGTCCTCCGGCAGGGCCTCGACGACGTCGATGTGCGCCAGGAGCAGGATCGGCCGCTGCCCCTGGTCACGGCCGCGGTAGCGCGCGACCAGGTTTCCCTTCCTGGGCGCGTCCGCGGGCACGAGCACGTGCACGTCCTCCTCGGGGAAGCCGGCGTCCAGGAGGTGGCGCGCGAGCGCCCGGGCCGCGGTCGTGTTGTTGCCGCGCTCGCTGTTCGTCGTGTTGATCTCGATGAGCTCGGAGAAGATCTCCCGCGCCAGGTCCATGTACTCGCGGGGCGGCGTGCTCTGCGCGAGGGCGCTCGTGGCCGGGAGGCAGGCCAGGAGGGCGGCGAGCGCCGCGACGCGTCTCGGGTTCCTCATTCCGTTCGACTCCTGATGCGTTGCTTCGGTCGTGAAGGCGGGCGCGTCCGGCGGGCGCGTCCGGCGGGAGGGACCGCGGGCCGGCCCCACGGTACCCAGGTCGTGAGCTTCCGGGCCGGCCCTACGGCACCCAGGTCGTGAGCTTCCGG
>JBFFWJ010000578.1:0-2263 GCA_041570315.1 Longimicrobiales bacterium
CACCTGCCGTGAGCGGAGAGCGGCTCGTGGGCCGCACCGCCCTGGTGACCGGCGCGAGCCGCGGGATCGGCCGGCGCGTCGCCGAGGCCTTCGCCGAGGAAGGCTGCCGGGTCTGGGCGCTCGCCCGCTCCGCCGACGCCCTCGCGGACCTCGCCGCCGAGAGCGGGGCGCAGCCGATCGTCGCGGATCTCTCGGACGATACCTCGACGTGGGCGGCGCTCGACGAGATGCGGGATTCGCTGGGCGGTGTGCCGGACATCGTCGTCAACGCTGCCGGGGTCTTCGGCGTCCGGTCGTGCGCGACCGAGTCCGTCCGCCAGTTCGACGCCCACCTCGCCGTCAACGTGCGCGGCCCCTTCCTCGTGACGCGCTTCCTCCTCCCGCCGATGCTCGAGCGCGGGTCCGGGATCGTGGTCAACGTCGGCTCGGTGGCGGGTCGCAGAGCGTTCCCCGGAAACGCCGCGTACTCAGCCTCGAAGTTCGGGCTGCGCGGCTTCCACGAGGTCCTGCTCGAGGAGCTCCGCGGCTCGGGCGTGCGGGCTTCCCTCGTCGAGCCCGCGGCGACCGACACGCCGCTGTGGGATCCGCTCGATCCGGACTCGGACCCGACGCTGCCGGACCGGGCGGCCATGCTGAGCGTGGACGACGTGGCCGAGGCCATCCTCTTCGTCGTGACCCGGCCGGCGCCGGTCTCGATTGCGAGCCTCCAGATCGAGCACGGCTGACTCCGCGCGCCGAGCTCCGCCCGTGCACCTCCTCCTGACCGACCGCCTCACCTGCCCCCGGTGCGGTCCGACGTTCGGCCTGATTCTCCTGGCGCACCGGCTCGAGGAGCGCCGGGTGCGCGCCGGCGTGCTGGGCTGTCCCAACTGCCGGGACGGCTTCGAGGTCTCCGAGGGCTTCGTGGATCTGCGGGCGCCGCCGCGCGGGGAGCTCCCCTCCGGACTGGTGGGCGAGCCCCCCTCGTCGGGCCTCGGGCCCGCTGCGGAGGAGGAGGGTCGCCTCTGCGCGTTGCTCGGCATCGTGCGGGGTCCGGCCACCGTGGCGTTGGTCGGGGGTCCGGCCCGGCACGCCGGCGCCGTCGCGCGGGCGGTCGACGATCTCGAGGTCGTGGCGGTCGATCCCGACCTCGAGCGATGGCCCGAGGCGCCCCGGGTGAGCCGGGTCGTGTCCGCGCCCGGCCTCCCCTTCTTCTCGGGAACGTTGCGCGCCGTCGCCGTCGACGCCCGCCTCGGGCCGCGGTGGGTCGCCGAAGCGGCGAGGGTCGTCTCCCCCAAGGGACGCGTGGTCGTCACCGAGGCCTCCGGGTGGGTGCCCGAAGCGCTGGAGCAGGAAGGGCTCGCCGTTCTGGCCGCGGAGGCCGAAACAGTCGTTGCCGCAAGGGGTTGAGCGTTGCGTCGCCCCCTGGCGCTCTCCTACCTTCTCGCGACCCGCGAAGGTGTTCGAGCCGGCTCCGTCGGCGGTCCCGTCGACCCGCGGCCGGACACCGGGCTCACAGCCAATCCCGTGCATGGCCTTCTGGAAGAAGCTTCTCGGCGGTGAAGACGACCGGCCCGTCGATTACTACGGCGAGGGGACCGAGCTGCTGACCTCGGGCAAGTTCCACGAGGCGCTGACGTCCTTCCGGTTGGCGCTGAAGGAGTCCCCGGGCGATACGGTCGTTCTCCAGCAGATCGCGGTCTGCTACACCCGCATCGGCATGGTCGAGGAGGCCGCCAAGACCTACCGGCACGTCCTCCAGAAGGACCCGGCGGCGGCCGGGGCGCACTACGGGCTGGCCTTCATCCTCCTGCGGGGGGAGTCTCCCGAGCAGTCCATCCCCCACCTGGAGGCTTTCCTGTCGAACGCCCCGACCGGGGAGGAGGCCAGCGCCCACGTGGAGCACGCCCGCTGGACCCTCTCGCAGCTTCGGGCGGGCAGCCACGAAGCCCCGCCGGACCCCCGGGCCAGCGATGAAGGACTCTGACGTACGGCAGGTCCGCCTTCGGTGGGCGGGCGGCAATCGCTTCCGCGGTGGGCCCGACGGTGGAGCCGAGTTGGTCGTCGACGGAGATCAGGCCGAGGGGCAGGCTCCCATGCAGCTCCTGCTCATGTCGCTCGCGGCGTGCATGGCGATCGACGTGCGCATGATCCTCGAGAAGTCGCGCGTGCCGTTGGAGAGCCTCGAGGTCGAGGCCGTCGGCGTCCGCGCGGGCGAGCCGCCGCGCCGCTACGTGTCGATCGACCTCGTGTACCGCGTGTCGGGACCGTCGGAGGAGGATCG
>JBFFWJ010000579.1:0-2239 GCA_041570315.1 Longimicrobiales bacterium
CATCCTGCAGGACCAGGTCGCGGCCGGCACCTACCGGGACTGGAGCGAGCGGTCGGGGTCGTTCGCCGCGCTCGGCGCGTACAACTTCGAGACCCTCGTCATGGGTGGCGCGGACGAGCCGGAGCAGGTGACGGGCGTGCGCATGACCCCCTCCGTCTTCGACGTCGTCGGCGTGACCCCGGCCCTCGGTCGTGGCTTCCGCGAGGAGGAGGCGACGCCGGGCAACGACTTCGTGGTCATCCTGTCGAACGGCTTCTGGAGCCGGCGATTCGGCTCGGATCCGGACATTCTGGGGACCACCCTCGTCCTCGACGACCAGCCCTTCACCGTCGTGGGCGTCATGCCCCCGCGCTTCGAGTTCCCGCCGGACGCCGACGAGGTCCAGCTCTGGCGGCCCCTGACGATCGACGCGCGCATCTACGCCGTGCGGGCCATGCGCGTCTACAACGTCGTGGGCCGGCTCGCCGCGGGCGTGACCCTCGACCAGGCGCGGGCGGAGCTGGGCGCGATCTCGCTGGCGGTCGCGGAGGAGAATCCGGTGACGAACCGGGGCTGGGGCGCGGACGTCACGCCGGCGCTGGATCAGCTCGTCGGCGACTTCAGCCGGCTCGTCGTCGTGCTCGCCGGGGCCGCCGGGCTCGTGCTGCTCATCGCCTGCGTCAACATCGCGAACCTGGTCCTGGCCCGCGCCTCGGCGAGCGAGCGCGAGTTCGCGCTCCGCGCCACGTTGGGCGCGAGCGGCTGGCGGCTCCTGCGCCGCTCGCTCGCCGAGAGCCTGTCGCTGGTGGCCCTCGGCGGCGCGGTGGGTCTCGTCCTGGCGCTCCTCGGCGTCTCCGCGCTGCGCGGCCTCCTCCCACCGGAGCTTCCGCGCATCGACGAGGTGGGCATCGACCTGCGGGTCCTGGGCTTCGCCGCGCTCGCTTCGCTCGGGTCGGGCCTCGTGTTCGGCCTCTACCCGGCGCTCCGGGCCCTCCGCCCGCGTCTGCTCGAGGTGCTCCAGGAGGGGGGACGGGGCGGCTCCGGAGGTCGGGCGGCCCGGCGCTTCCTGAACGGCATGGTCGCCGCCCAGGTCGCGCTCGCGCTCGTCCTCCTGCTCAACGCGGGCGTGATGATGCGCAGCTTCTCACGCCTCCTCGCCGTGGAGCCGGGCTTCCGCACCGAGGGCATCGTCGTGGCGGCGCTCTCCCTTCCCGAGAACGAGTTCCCGGATCGCGCGAGCCAGGTGCAGTTCTGGAGCCAGCTCGTCGACGGGGTCCGCGCGCTCCCGGGGGTGGAGGCCGCCGGCGCCGTCTCGGCCCTGCCCATGAGCCCGCTGGGCATCGACTTCGACCTGCCGATCCGCATCGAGGGTCGCCAGGCCCCGTCCTCGGCGGAGCAGCCGAGGGCCGGATACCGCTCGGTGATGCCGGGCTACTTCGAGGCGATGGAGATGCCGCTGCTCCGCGGCCGCCTGATCGATCGCTTCGACCGCGAGGAGGGCCGGCCGGTGATGCTGCTCAACGAGAGCGCCGAGCGGCTCCTCTTCCCGGGCGAGGATCCCGTCGGTCAGATCCTCGGCGTGCCGATGGCCGGCAGCATCGAGATCGTGGGCGTGGTCGGCGACGTGCGCCACGCGGGGCTCGACGCGCCCCCCGGGCCCGAGCTCTTCGTGGCCTTCGAGAACTTCCCCGTGCGCGACATGCACCTCGTCGCCTCCGCGCAAGGCGAGCCCGGCGGGCTCGCCGGGGCCATCCGAGCCGAGATCGCCCGGCTCGCTCCGGCGCTTCCCCTGACCAGGGTCGCCACGATGGAGGAGCTCGTCTCCGACTCGGCGGCGCAGCCCCGCTTCAACATGGCGATCCTGGTCGCGTTCGCCCTGTGCGCGCTGGTGCTGGCGACGGTCGGCATCTACGGCGTCATCTCCTACTCGGTCGTGCAGCGGACCGGCGAGATCGGGATCCGCATGGCCCTGGGGTCGGACGCCCGCGGCACCGTGCGGCTCGTCGTGGGCCAGACGTTGGCCTTCGTCCTGGCCGGGGGGATCGCGGGCACGGCCGGCGCGGTGCTGGTGAGCCGGCTCGTCCGCGGGCTCCTCTTCGAGGTGAGCCCCCTCGACCCGGCGACGCTGGCCGGGGTCCTCGCGCTGCTCCTCCTCACCGCGCTCCTCGCCTCGGGAATCCCCGCGCGGCGGGCGACGCGGATCGACCCCGCCTCGGCGCTCGCCCGGGAGTGAGCGTGCCGACGGGTCGGGCGGGTCCTC
>JBFFWJ010000580.1:0-2220 GCA_041570315.1 Longimicrobiales bacterium
CGAGCGTCCCGTCCCGGCGTCGGTCGCGGCCCTTCCGCATCCGGCCGACGTGGAGAAGGCTCGGGAGGCTGCGGAACGGAACGCGGCCGCCCGGCGCGCCGAGACGCGCGGGCTGCCGCTGTTCGGCGTCGAGGAGCGGGATGATTCCGAGGACGCGAAAGGATGAGCCGGACCCCGCCGCGCCCGTCGCGGCCCGCAGGGGCGAGGGGGACTCCGTGAGCGACGCGCTTCTCTGTACGCAGGACGGTGTCCGGCGGGTGCAGGCGGCGCTGCGCGAGCAGGGCCTCGATGGGTGGCTCCTCTACGAGTTCCACCACGTGAACCCGATCGCCGTCGCCCTGCTCGGCCTGGGAAAGACGACCCGTCGCGGGTTCGTGCTCGTCCCGGCGGACGGTGAGCCCGTCGCGCTCATACACGCCATCGAGGCATCCTCGTGGCGCCACTGGCCCTTCGAGCGGCGGACATACTCGGGCTGGCGTGAGATGGAGGAGCGGCTCGCGGAGCTCGTCGACGGGCATACGCGTCTCGCCATGGAGGTGTCCCCCGGGGCCGCCGTGCCGACCCTCGACTACGTGCCTGCCGGCATCGCCGGGTTTCTCCTGCAGCTCGGGGTGGAAGCCGCGAGCTCGGGGGACCTGGTGTCGCGCTTCCACTCGGTGCTCACGCCCGACCAGTTGGACGACCACCGCCGGGCGGCCGGCATCGTGGCCGACGTCGCCCGTCGCGCCTTCGAGCGAGCCGCCGCCGCAGTTCGGGAGGGATCGCCCACGACCGAGGGCGCCCTCTCGGAGTGGATCGTCCGGGAGCTGACAGGCGCGGGCCTGGTCGAGCAGCCGTCGTGCATCGTCGCCATCGGGCCGCGGGCCGCCGATTCGCACTACGCGCCCGTCGGGCCCGGTGAGACGATCGGCGCGGGAGACCTCCTGCTGATCGACCTGTGGGGAGCCTTCGAGGGGTCGGTCGCCGCCGATCAGACGTGGATGGGAGTCATGGCGCACTCGGTGGACGCCCGCACCCAGGAGATCTGGGAGGCGGTCCGAGACGCGAGGGACGCGGCTCTGGATTTTCTCAGGCGGCGTTTCGAGGCCGGTGAGGACGTGCGGGGCTTCGAGGTGGACGACGTTGCCCGGGGCGTCATCACCGAGCGCGGCTACGGCCCGCATTTCGTGCATCGGACCGGACACTCCATCGATACCGACCTGCACGGGAGTGGCCCCAACCTCGACAACCTCGAGACCCGTGACGACCGCCTGCTCGTGCCGGGGGTCGCCTTCTCGGTGGAGCCCGGCATCTACATCGCCGACGACATCGGCGTCCGTAGCGAGGTCAACGTGCTCTGGGGCGAAGCCGGCCCGGAGGTGACCCCCTCCGAGCCCCAGGCGGAGATCTTCCGACTCCTCGACGCTTGACCGCAGCGGACGCTCGGGTCGAGGTGGCGCTGCCGCTTCCGATCCACCGAACCTTCACCTACCGAGTGGACGAGCCGGCGCCGCCCGCCGGCACGCGGGTGCTGGTCCCCTTCCGTCGCGAGGAGCGGATCGGTTGGGTGGTCGCACCCGGCACCGAAGAGCCCCCACGGGGCCTGAGGTCGGTGCTCGCCGTCCTCGACGACGAGCCGTCGGTGCCGTCCGACCTGCTCGAGCTGTGCGCGTGGATGGCCTCCTACTACGTGGCTCCCCTCGGCATGGCCCTGCGCGCTGCCCTGCCGGCCGTGCTCTCGGACGTGTCCCGCGACTACGTGACGCTCTCGGGTGCGCCACCGAGGGGGCTCAGGCCTCGGGAGGATCGGGTGGTCCGGTGGCTCCGCGGCCGGGAAGGGCCGCAGCGGGTCCGCACCATGCGCCGGACGCTCGGGATGGGCTCGGTGTGGCCGGAGGTGCGTGCGCTGGCCGCGCGCGGGGTGATTTCCCACGAGACCGTACCGCCGTCGTCCCCTCCGGTCAGGACTCGCCGGATCGTCCGCATCACCCGCACCCTCGGCACGTTGGCGGAGCGCGAGGAAGTCTTCGGCCGGGCCACCCGGCAGCGAGAGGCGCATGCCCTGCTGGAGGCGGCGGGGGGGGCGATGGAGCTCGCCCACCTGACGGGACGGGAGGGGTTCAGCCGCGGCGTGATCGGGGGGCTCGAGGAGAAGGGGCTCGTGAGGCTCGCCGACGAGGAGGAGATGCGCGACCCGTTCGCGGGAGCTCCGGCGGGCGATCCGCCCGCGCTGACCCCGAC
>JBFFWJ010000581.1:0-2211 GCA_041570315.1 Longimicrobiales bacterium
CCGGACCTCGTGGTCGAGATCTGAGCGGGCGAGCTCATGGATCCTCGGGTGCGCCACGGCCGAACACGGTCGGTCCCTGGCGCTTGCCCGGCGAACCGCGTGGGCAGAGGATGAAGGGGGGCGCGGGAGCGTTCCGGGGCAGACGGCGACACGAAAGGAAACCTTCATGGACAGGACCGGGCTCATCGTCCTACCGACCCCGGCTCGCCCGGTTCTTCCTCGCGGAGGTCCCCGACGAGCCGGCCCATGCGCAGTACCCGGCCAACAAGATCGTTCCGGTCGCGTGTGAGCCTGGCTGACGGTCAGCTCGCGGAGCTGAGGGAGGAGCTCGAGCGCCAGCTCGCCAGGCTCGAGAGGAGCATGGCGATCACCGACGAGGCGACGAAGCCGGTCGAGCTCGACCAGGCGGCGGTGGGACGGCTCTCGCGCATGGACTCGCTGCAGAGTCAGGGGATGGCCAAGGGCCTCAAGGAACGCGAGGCGGTGCGCCTCGCGTCGATCGTCGGGGCGCTCCGACGGATGGACGAGGGCCGCTACGGGATCTGCACGAGCTGCGGGAAGGAGATCGCCTTCGGGAGGCTGCTCGTCTTCCCGGAGTCCGCGACCTGTGCCGCCTGCGGGGATTGACCCCGTGGAGGCGGAAGCCGCCTGCGGCGGGAGGTCATGAGCCGATCGACCGGCGCGGGCGGTCGAGGCGCGACCGGCGCGGGTGGTCGAGGCGCGACCGGATCGGGTGGCGAAGCGAGGAGGCCGGCCGCATGAGGCTGAGAATGGACCACGCGGGGCGCGCGAGGCGGCGACGTGGCTTGCGGACCCGTCGGCCGCGGGTCTCGTTCCCGGGGTCGACGGGGTCGTCGGCCCTCGCGTGGCTGGCGCTCGCGGCTCTGGGCGGCTGCCAGGCCGCGACGCCCCCGGGCACGGTGTCGTCGCCACCGGAGCGTGCGGCCGCGTGGATCGTGCAGGACGGTGATTCCGTCTCGCTCGTGGTGGAGATCGCCCGAACCGCGACGCAGCAGGAGCGCGGCCTCGCCGGACGCGGAGTCCTGGAGTCCCGGTCCGGCATGCTCTTCGTGTTCGAGGAGGAGCGCTCCCCGGACGACGGCTTCTGGATGTGGGGGACCGCCTTTCCGCTCGACATCGCCTTTCTCGACGGTGAGGGCACGATCCGTCAGATCCTGGGGATGGACACGTGCGACGCGGCTTCGCCCGACGACTGTCCGGGGTACTTTCCCGACGTACGGTACCGGTCGGCGCTCGAGACCCATCGCGGCTGGTTCGAGGAGAACGGGATCGGGGTCGGCGCTCGGGTACGCGTCCGCCGATGACGAGCAGCGGGCCGGAGCGCTTCGACCCTCCCGAGGAGGCGCGACTCCGCTCCGAGGCCCATGGGATGGCGCGCGCCTACGTCAACGCGGTGCTCGCCGCCATCCCGCGGACACGCGTGGTCGGACTCCACGCCGAGGGTGCCGCATACCGTCCCTGGGACTCGCTTCTCGACTACGTGCCGGAGATCAGCGACGTCGACGTGCGCGTGCGGATGCGGCCGGACGAGGGACAGGGGGGACGTTGGACGCTCGAGAGGGCCCTGGACGTGGCCGAGACCGCGCACGGTCGCTTCCGCCTCCTCTTTCCGGAGCCCAGCCACCACCCGCGACCCAGGCTCCTCCTCCTCGACGGGCGGGAGGGCGAGCCGGCCCGCGCTCCACCCCCGCTCGGCTCCGTTCACACGCTCTGGGGCGAGCCCTACGACGGAGTCGAGCGACGCTGCTATCCCGACACGCGGAGGCGGGATGCGCGGCGGTTCCTGCACGACGCGCGCTTCGTGGAGCTCGAGCTCCCGATGAGGGCCGTCGACCGTCCGGACGTCGCCGCCTGGAGCCTCGTGTCCGACATGGCCGCGCGCGTCGGCGCGGCCGGTCCCCGGCTCCTGACGCAGCTCGCGGCCCACTCCTTCGACGCCTGGTCGATGAATCGCACTTCGGTGTGGCAGGCGTTGATCGCCTCCGGCCAGGGAGGGATCGCCGAGTCGTACGCCGAGTTCTACCGCGCCGGCTGGGAGGGCTATCGGGCGCGCTTCACGGAGGCGAGGCCGGCCCGCCGAGCGCTCGAGGCAGCCGCGAGGCTCTTCGCCGAGGGGCGCGCGCTGATCGGGTCGGTCGCGGGGTCGGGCGCGGGGGCATCCGGGCCGGACACGTCCGGGTCCCCGACGTC
>JBFFWJ010000582.1:0-2209 GCA_041570315.1 Longimicrobiales bacterium
CAGGGTTCTCGCGAAGGAACCGCTGGCACTTCCGAGCCGCCAGGCTTAGCGCGATCCGCCACACCCAGGCGGGCGGTTCGCCCGACGGTAGACCGGCATCGCGTCGCAACTCTCTCCAGAGCGAGAACATCATTTGAAGCTCGCCTAGGTGCACCGCGAAGGGAGACGCCTCGCCGCGACGACGCAGTCGACCGGGAGCACGAGACGCTCTCCTCCCTCCTCGACCAGGCCCCGGGCCAGGCCGAGGGCATCCTCTTCCACGAGCGAGCGGCCGGTCTCGAGTCCGAGCGCGCGAAAGAAGGTGTTCGCCATGGCACCGCCGATCAGGAGCCGGTCGACGCGCGGAAGCAGCGCGGAGATGACGTCGATCTTCCCCGAGATCTTGGCCCCTCCGACGATCGCGACGAAGGGCCGCTCGGGCATGCGCAGCACCTCCTCGAGGAAGCGCAGCTCCCGGGCCATGAGCAGCCCGGCCACGGCCTTCCCACCCTTGGCGATCATCGCCCGGGCAAGCCCGGCCGTGGACGCGTGCGCCCGGTGCGCCGTGCCGAACGCGTCGTTGACGAAGAGGTCCCCCAGCGCCGCCCACGCCTCCGCGACCGCGGGGTCGTTGTCGGTCTCACCGGTCAGGAAGCGCGTGTTCTCCAGGAGGGCCAGGCCTCCGCGGGGCACCTCGCTCACGAGCCGCGCCGCCCGCTCCCCGTCGGGGTACGGCACGAAGACGACGTCGCGGTCGAGCAGCTCCCGGAGCCGCTCGGCGACGGGCGCGAGAGAGGAGGCCGGATCGGGCTTGCCCTTGGGCCGTCCGAGATGGGAGAGCACGACGACCCTCGCCTCGGCATCCAGAAGCGTCCGCAAGGTGGGCAACGAGGCCCGAATGCGCTGGTCGTCGGTGATCCGGCCGTCGTCGAGCGGGACGTTCAGGTCCGCGCGCACGAGGACGGTGCGGCCGGCGAGGGAGGCCGCGTCGATGTCCGTGAGCGTTTGTTTCACTGTGGCGGAAAGATCGTTCCCAGGTCGTCGACGTAGGCGCGTCCCTCGGCGGTGAGGTCCATCGTCTGCGAGGCGACCCAGCGCACGAACGTGATGTCGGGGCCGCTTCCGTAGTCCCAGAACTCCGTCAGCTCGCCGGCCCCGGCATCGACGACGTGAACGGTGTGGGGACCGCCGAAACGTACCCAAACTTCGGCGGGACCGCTCGTGAGGCTTCCGAAGCGCAGGAGCGCGTAGGTCGAGCGGGCCAGGTGCTCTACCCGACGCTCGTTCACGGCCGTTCCCGGCGTACGATCCTTGCCACCCCAGAACGCTTCCTCGAAGGCCCGTCGCTCCTCCCGCCCGAGGCGCCGATATTCCGCGGTGTCCTCCGGGTCGAGGACGAGCCCGACGTCCCGAATCTCGTCGGCCACGCCGGGCGACAGCCGCCGCAGGCCCTCGGCGAAATGCTCGTAGGCCTCCGCCGTCCTCCCGAGCTCGTGAAGAGCGAGCCCGGCGAGGAGCAGGGCATCCGGATGGCCCCCCGAGCGCCGGGCGAACCGCCGGGCGCCGGCGAGGACGTCCCCCCACCTGCGCTCGTCGGCGAGCGCGGTCAGCAGGCCCACGTTCGCGCCGACGTGACCCGGCTCGGCGGCGATCGCCGCGCGGAACGAGGCCATGGTCAGCGCGCGGTCCGGGAGGCCCCGACCGTACGGCTCGAACCCCACGTCGAAGATCCGATCCATCTCTCCCGGGCACAGGTAGTTCCAGGCCACCAGCCGCTCCACGGAGGCGAGCCCGCCGCCCCCCTGCCCTGAGCTCCGGGCCTGAAGGCAGTAGGCCTCCTCGAACGCCCACGCATGGACACGGCCGACCCAGCGAGCGCTCATCCAGCGTTCACGGAGCAGCTTGCCGCGCTCGAAATGGAGGTCGGCCAGGACCGAGGAGCCCCGGCCCCGGTCGGTCCCGATCGCGCCCCGCAGCCCGCGCTCGAATGCCACGCGCGCGTCGGTCCGCAGGCCCTGCCGAAGCAAGATCCTGCCGAGGGCGAGGTGCGCGGTCGGATCGTCCGGAGCGCGCTCGATCACCTCCCCCAGCACGGCGGTCGCCGCCGTCCGCCACTCGGTGGGGTCCCGGCCCTGCGGCGCGACACCGGCCAGGATCGCGTCGACGGGGCCCAGAGCACGGCGAACCATGGGGTCGCCGATCCCTTCGACGAGCGCGGCCTCCGCCTCTC
>JBFFWJ010000583.1:0-2198 GCA_041570315.1 Longimicrobiales bacterium
CGGATCCGGTCGGCCGGGGGCTCCGCTCCCGCGAGCTCGGCCAGCGTCGGATAGACGTCCGTTCCGATCACCGGCACCCCGGTCACCGTCCCCGGCGCCACCACGCCGGGCCAGCGCACGACGAGCGGCACGCGGATGCCGCCCTCGTACAGCATGCCCTTGGAGCCCCGCAGCGGCGACATCGACGTGACCGGGCCGAAGCCACCGTTGTCGGAGAAGAAGATCACGACCGTGTCGTCCGCGAGGCCGAGCCGGTCGAGCGTCGCGAGCAGACGGCCCACGCCCTCGTCCACGCTCTCGATCATCGCGGCGTACGTCGGGTCGTCGTGGCCGTCGGCCGGAGCCTTGCCGGCATAGCGCTCGATGAGGTCGGCCTTCGCCTGGATGGGCGTGTGGACGCTGTAGTGCGAGAGGTAGAGGAAGAACGGCCCGTCCCGCTCACGCTCGATGAAGCCGATGCTCTCGTCGACCAGGCGGTCCGCCAGGTACTCGCCCTCCGCGCCCTCCTCCAGCCCGGGCAGCGCGCGCGCGCCCCGGCGGTACGGGTAGAAGTAGCCGGGGGGTGAGCCCCCCGAGTCTCCGGCGACGGCCCAGTCGAAGCCCTGGTCCTGCGGGAGGTGCCCCGCCCCCCCGAGGTGCCACTTGCCCACGTGCCCCGTCGCGTAGCCCGCGGCCGACAGCGTCTCGGCGAGGGTGACCACGTCGAGCGGGAGCTCGGTGCGGTTCTCGACCGGGACCAGCGCCCGATCTTCCGCGCGCCCCCGCTCCGAGGAGCCGACCGTGTAGACGCCGGTGCGCGGGGCGTACTGCCCCGACAGGAGCGCCGCCCGGCTCGGCGCGCAGTTCGGGGCGTTCGCGTAGGCGCGGGTGAAGCGCATCCCCTCCGCGGCGAGCCGGTCGACGTTGGGCGTCTCGTAGTAGGCGCTGCCCTGCACCCCGAGGTCTCGCCAGCCGAGGTCGTCGACGTAGACGAGAACGATGTTCGGCGGGCGCGCGTCCTCCGGCGCCGAGCAGCCGGCGGCGAGGCCGAGCACGAGGAGCCCCGTGATCCGCAGGAGCGCGCTCGTCGGGCGACGCTCCTCCACGGGCGACGCTCCGCCGGCGCGAGCAGGAGGCTGCGTGCGGGAGCGCACGATCTCGCGAGCCCGCTCGGCCCGGTTCGGGCCCTGCCCTCCCGGTCGGTGCTCCCGTCGCGGCGGGGGGCCGCTCAACGGGCGGCGCCGCTGACGTACCCCAGAACCGTCCGCTGGACGAAGTCGTCCACGCCCGGCACGAGGAGCACCGCGAGGGCGGTCAGGACGACGGCCGCGGCCACCGACCAGTAGAAGTAGCGCATGAGGGAGCCTCGGCTCGGGGTCATCGTCGCGGCCCCGCCTCGAACAGCCAGACGTCGCCCGCCTCGACCGAGGCCCGGGTCGTCTGCGACGGGTACTTGCCGGTGATCGCGGCCACGATGCCGTCGAGCTCCTCGCCGGACCGGATCCGGGTGAGGTGGCGCTCGTAGCGCACCCCGTCGATCCGGAGCACCGCCCGCCCGTCGCGCTCCGCCTGAAGCGGCCAGTGCTTCCACAGGCGCCCGATCGCCGTCCCCATGTAGCCCGACCACACGTAGAGCTTCCCGTCGTGATGCGTCGTCCAGATCCGGCGCGAGCGCGGCGGATCCAGGAGCTGCAGCTCGATCGTCGGGATGTCGCTCACGAAGCTCCAGTCGGGCTCGGCTCCGGTGTGGAGCTCACCCGCCTCGAGCGCTCCGCCCGAGAACACGAGCCCCGGCCCGTCCGCGAACCGCTGCTTGGCCGCGGTCGTGAGGATGGCGGTAGCCGGGATGAGGGCGAGGCAGAGCGCGACGATCGCGACCCGCTTCAGGATCTTCATGACGGGAGACAGTAGCGGGCCCTCGACGGACCGGACAACCCAGGGCGCGCGCCCGGGGCAGCTTCGGAGGTGGCGACCGGCCCGCCCGGTCGGCATTGTACGGGCCCGCCTGCGACGGCGGCCCGAAGTGCCGGAGGCCACACACGAGCGGAGATGCGCGGCATGAAGAAGCCCGGAGCCCCCCTGTCACGACGCCGCTTCGTCGGCGGCCTCGCGGCCGGCGCCCTCGCGGCCGGCGCCACGCCGATCCCGCTCACCGCTTCCGGCGACACGACCTTGACCGCCACCGGTCGGCCGAGCTTCACGTCCCGGGCCACGTAGAC
>JBFFWJ010000584.1:0-2154 GCA_041570315.1 Longimicrobiales bacterium
CGAGACCAGGCGGGAGCGGGCGGAGTTCGCCGACGCGCTCGCGCTCTATCCCGGCAGCTACGAGGACGTACCGGAGCTGCTCGCGCGGCTCTCGGGGCGCGACGTGATCCTCGGCTTCGTCGAGTCGTACGGGCTCACCGCGCTGCACGATCCCCGCTACTCGCCGGTGGTCGGGCCCCGTCTCGACGACATGGAGCGGCGCGTGGCGGAGGCGGGGCTCCACCTCGCCTCGGGCCGCCTCGTGGCGGCGAGCCAGGGCGGCCTGTCCTGGCTCGGGCACGGCTCGCTGCTGAGCGGGCTCTGGCTCGGCAACCAGCTCCGCTACGACATGATGCTGGCCAGCGGACGGGAGACCCTGATCGACGACTTCCGCCGCGCGGGGTACCGGACGGTCGCGCTCATGCCGGCGATCACGATGCCGTGGCCCGAAGGGGAGCGGCTGGGCTACGACGAGATCTACGCCTTCCGGGACATCGAGTACGCCGGCCCGCCGCTGAATTGGGTGACGATGCCCGACCAGTTCACCTGGTCGTTCTTTCAGGAGCGGATCCGGGAGGCGGGCTCCGGCCCGCTCTTCGCGGAGCTGGGTCTCATCAGCAGCCACGCGCCGTGGACGCCGATCCTGCCGGTCCTGGAGGACTGGGACGGCATCGGCGACGGCTCGGTCTTCTCCCGCTTCGAGGGCGCGGGCGAGCGACCGGAGGAGCTGTGGAAGGACGCGGACCGCGTGCGCCAGCACTACGCGCGCTCGGTCGAGTACGCGCTGCACGCGATGACCGCGTACGCGGAGCGGTACGTCGACGACCGGACGCTCCTGATCGTCATGGGCGACCACCAGCCGGCTCCCCTGATCACGGGGGAGGGAGCCGTGTGGGACGTGCCCGTGCACGTGATCAGCGGGGACCCGGCCCTGCTCGAGCCGTTCCTGGCCTGGGGCTTCGAGAAGGGTGCCTGGCCCGATCCGGATCCCGAGCTGGCCACGCTCGGCATGGATCACTTCCGCGACTGGTTCGTCAAGGCGTTCAGCGGCCCGTGAGCAGGAGCCGGCGGGGGCGCGTGTCGGGATGGCTCGGTCTCATGCGGTCCCTGCTCGTCTACTGGCGGCCGGGCCGCCGAGAGGGCCTGCGGCGCCTGTATGCGCCGTTCGTGGGCGCCGGCGATCTGGTCTTCGACGTGGGCGCGCACCTCGGTGACCGCGCGGCCGCCTTCGCGTCGCTCGGCGCGCGGGTCGTGGCGATCGAGCCGCAGCCGGCCGTGGCGCGGTGGCTGCGCCGCCTGGTCGGGCGCAACGAGCTGATCACGGTGCGCACCGAAGCGGTCGGGGCCGAGGCGGGGGTCGCCAGGCTGGCGATCAGCCGAAGGACGCCGACGGTCTCCACGGTGTCGCCGGCGTGGCGGCAGCGCGTCCGGGACGGCAACCCCGGATTTCGATCCGTGCGCTGGGAGGACTCGGTCGACGTTCCCATGGTCACGCTGGACGCGCTGATCGATGCGTACGGGCCCCCGAGCTTCTGCAAGATCGACGTCGAGGGGTACGAGCCGGAGGTCCTCCTGGGCCTCAGCCGCCCCCTGCCGGGGCTGTCGTTCGAGTTCGTGGCGGGCGATCTGGAGGCCGCGGTGCGATGCGTCCGCCGGTTGGCCGCGCTCGGGTCCTACCGGTTCAACGCGGTGCTGGGTGAGGGCCGGGCGTTCGTCTTCGCGTCGTGGAGGGACGCGGCGTCCATGGCCGCCTGGCTGGAGTCCGGGGCGGAGGGCGCGTCCTCGGGCGACGTGTACGCCAGGCTGGACCGGGACGCCCGAGACGACGGCGGGCACGACCTCGGCCGGTCGGCGGAGGCACGGAGCGATGGGTGACGCGGGCGCGCGGCGGAGGCACGGAGCGATGGGTGACGTGGGCGCGCGGCGCTGGCAGTCCCTGACCTCGGTCGAGGCGGCCGCGGCCGCGGAGCGTGACCCGGTCGTCGGAGACGCTGTCGCCGTTGTAAACGTTGAGCGTATCGACCTGGTCGACCTCCGAGACCGTCTCGTTGGGATTGATCGGCGCGTAGAAGTAGGCATCGCCCGCCTCGGGCGCGTCCTGGCCCCAGGGCTCGGTCAGGGTCAAGGTGTTGCCACTGTTGGAGGCGACGAAACGCTCCTGGCCTTCCGCGGCGC
>JBFFWJ010000585.1:0-2150 GCA_041570315.1 Longimicrobiales bacterium
GGGGTGACTCGGGGAGGCTGCTCGTGCCTGACGGCAGGTCGCGCTGACTTCGGCGGCCGGGCTCAGGCCCCGGCGCTCCGCGCCGCGAACCCCACCAGCGTCCCACAGGGCGCGCGCACGAAGATCTCGTCCATGCCGTAGAAGGTCTGACGGCGCGGGACGACGACGTCGGCCCCCTCGCCGAGGGCTTCGATCACCGCATCCAGGTCTTCGACCTCCGCGAACAAGGTCGCGGTCGAGCCCGCGAGCTCGGCTGCGAGGCCCTCGGGAGCGCCCGAGGCGCCCAGGTCGGCGTCGATGCTCGCGCGCGTCTGGTACATCAGCTCCACGTCGCCCTTGTGAAGCATGGCGAAGCCGAGCACGTCCCCGTGGGGCACGCTCGCCGTGAGCTCGAAGCCCAGCGCCTCCGTCCAGAAGGGCAGGCAGGGCTCGATCGCTTCCACGGTGATGATCGGGGTGGCTTTCTTCATGGTCCGGTCGGGGTCGGAGGGGTGGGGCGGGTGGCGATGGGCTCACCCGAAGTTCTTGATGCCCGGTGGGCTCTGGCGCAGCGCCGTCAGATAGCGGAACGGGGTCGGGGTGGCTTCGTCGGTGTCCGCCCAGTACTCGAGCGGGTCGGGCAGGGATGCGTGGAAGTCGGACAGATCGTCCGTCGAGCGCGAGACCGCGAGGGCCCGGCCACCGAGCCCGACGTGCCGCTCGGCCGACGGGGCTGCCGACATGGCAGGCTCCCGGCGCCTCCCGGCGTCGGAGTGGGTGGAGGCCGTCGCGGAGTGGACCGGCGCTCCGGCCGAGGGGCCGCCGGCGTCCGGGCGCGACCGGGAGAGCCCGCGGCGGCGCACCGGCGCGCCCGGCACCCGGAGCGCCCCGACCTCGTGCGCGATCACGTTGAGCGTCGCGCCGTCCTTCTGGAGGCGGCCGCGCACCGCGAGGAAGGGCTCCATCCGCACGGCGCTGCGGTCGCGCTCGTAGACATCCGGCTTAACAATCACGTTGATCGGACCGTACTCATCCTCGATGAGGACAAATACATAACCCTTCGCGGTCCCGGGGCGCTGGCGCGTGGTCACGAGCCCCGCCACCCGGACCGTGCTGCCCTGGCGGAGGTGGGGCAGGCGGTCGGACGAAACGGTTCCCGCGGGCAGGGCGCCCTGGAGGAGGGTGAGCGGGTGGAGCTCGGCCGAGAAGTGGAGCATCCGGTACTCGGCGATCATCCGGTCGGTGGCCTCGAGCTCGGGGAAGCCGATGTGCGCGTACGGGTCCTCGAGGCCGAGCTCGATCTGGGCGTGGTCCTCCCGGCCCCCCGTGCGGTCGTCGTCGGTCTCCGGGCCGAGCCAGAGCCCCGCCTGCCAGAGCAGCTCACGCCGCGTCAGGCCGAATCCGCCGAATCCGCCCACCCAGATCAGGTTTTCCACCGCCGGGCGCTTGAGCGCGGCCGGCGTGCGCCGCAGGAAATCGACCAGCGAGCGGTACGGACCGTTCGCCTCGCGCTCCTCGACGACCCGTTCGGCGATCTCCGCGCCCCACCCCCGCACGAAGCCGAGCCCGATGCGCAGGTCGTCCCCTTCCGCGGCGCACTTCACCCGGCTGCGGTTCACGTCCGGCAGGAGGGTCCGGATCCCGTTGCGGCGGGCGTCCCGGCCCAGCGCGTCGAGCGAGTAGAAGCCCATGGGCTGGTTGTTGAAGAGCGCGACGTAGAACTCGATGGGATAGTAGTGCCGGAGCCACGCGGACTGATAGGCGAGCAGGCCGAAGGCGGCCGCGTGCGACTTCGGGAAGCCGAACTCCGAGAACGCCGTGACCTGGGCGAAGACCTCGCGGGCGGTCGTCTCGTCGACCCCGTTCGCGAGCGCCCCCTCCCGGAAGTCGTTCCAGTGAGCCGCCAACGCCTCCTTCGAGCGCTTGCGGCTCATGGCCCGGCGCAGCGACTCCGCCTGGCCGTCCGAGAAGCTCGCCAACGCCTGGCACACCTTGAGGACCTGATCCTGGAAGATGATGACCCCCAGCGTTTCACCCAGTGCCTCTTCAAGTAATGGATGAGGGTAGGGCACCTGGTAGTCCGGGTTCTCGCGGAGCATCTCGCGGCGACGCACGTAGGGGTTCACCGCGCCGCCGACGATGGGTCCGGGGCGCACGATCGCGACCTGGAC
>JBFFWJ010000586.1:0-2086 GCA_041570315.1 Longimicrobiales bacterium
GCCCGGTCCAGGGCGTCCACCTTGTCGTGGTCACCGTCGAAGAGCTGCAGGAACGAGGCCTGGGTCCCCGTCGTGCCCCGCACGCCGCGGAAGCGCAGGACGGCCATGCGGTGGTCGAGCTCCTCGAGGTCGAGCAGGAGGTCCTGGATCCAGAGGGTGGCGCGCTTTCCGACCGTGGTCGGCTGGGCCGGCTGGAAGTGGGTGTACCCCAGCGTCGGCACCCCGGCGTGCGCCCGGGCGAACTCCGAGAGCGCCCGCACGCACCGGACGACTCGGGCGCGGACGAGCCCGAGCGCCGCGCGGTGCAGGATCAGGTCGGTGTTGTCGCCCAGGAAGGCGCTCGTCGCGCCGAGGTGGATGATGGCGCGGGCCGCGGGGGCGTCATCGCCGAAGAGGTGCACGTGCGCCATCACGTCGTGCCGGAAGCGGCGCTCGTACTCGGCGGCGCGCTCCAGGTCCAGCGTGTCGACGTGGGCGCGCATCTGCGCGAGGGCTTCCCCCGGGATGGCGAGGCCGAGCTCGGCCTGCGACTCCGCCAGGGCGAGCCAGAGCCGTCTCCACGTGCCGAAGCGCCGCGCCGGCGAGAAGACCTCCTGCATCTCCCGGGACGCGTACCTGTCGGACAGCGGGTGCACGTAGCGGCTCAGGGTGTCGTCCGTCACGGACCCCCCCGGCGGCCGGGGCCGCAGCGCTCCGTCCTCTCGCGACCCATCTCTCAACGCCCCCAGTAGAAGTTGCGCACGATGTAGTCGCCGTTGCGCTCCAGGTACATCTGGATGCTCCCGCGGCCGGCCAGCACCTCGAAGGCGCGCTGCACGTCCTCTGCGCTGCGCATCCGCACCCGGTTGACCACGACGATCACGTCACCGGGGAGGAGGCCGAGCTGGGAGCGGAGCTGATCGGAGATCCCGGTGATGTAGGCGCCCTCGGAGCTGACGAGCCCGCGCTCCAGCTGGATCGCCGGCGTCACCGTGATGAGCTCGATGTCGCGCAGCACCGTGACCCGTGCGGCGGTCATGGAAGGGAAGGCGGTGGCTTTGATCGAGAGGGGGCGGGCCTGACCCTCGACGCGCAGCGTCAGGTCGTCACCGGCCCGCAGGTCGAGCAGCACCGCCTCCCAGTCGAGGGGGCTCCCCAGCGAGCGGCCGTCGGCGGCCATGAGGCGGTCTCCCGGCTCCAGGGCGGCGTCGTCGGCCGGAGAGCCCGGCGCGACACGGCTCACCCGCACCCCCCGCGTGCGCCCCCACTCGTCGGCGGCCACGGGCTCGACGTCGATCCCCACCCAGGCACGACGCACCTCGCCGGTCCGCAGGAGGTCGTCGGCGATCTGCATCGCGCGGTCGATGGGGATCGCGAAGCCCAGCCCCTCGCTTCCGCCGCTGCGGGAGATGATCGACGCGTTGATCCCGATGACCTCGCCGGCCCCGTTCACGAGCGCCCCCCCGGAGTTTCCCGGGTTGATCGCCGCGTCGGTCTGGATCATGCCGAAGTAGAAGCCCTGATCCTCGGACGAGGGCGTGATGTTGCGGCTCACCGCGGACACCACGCCCGCCGTCACCGTCGGCTGCGGGTCGCCGACGTAGTTGCCCAGCGGGTTTCCGATCGCGATGGCCCACTCGCCGATCATGAGGCCGTCCGCGGTGCCGACCGGGGCCACGGGCAGGTCGGCCCCCTGGATGCGCAACACCGCGATGTCGGCGACCGGGTCGGTCCCGACGACCTCGGCGGGGGCGTCCCGGCCATCCGGGAGCGTGACCCGGATCCGGTCCGCGCCCGTGATCACGTGGTCGTTGGTGAGCACGATTCCGTCGGAGCGCACGATGACGCCCGAGCCGAACCCCGCGCTGCGGCGCGCCGCCCCGGGCGGCAGCATCATGCTCTCCCACCAGGAGCGGGCGCGCACCTCCTGCGTCCGCAGGACGCTCACGCTGACCACCGCGGGCGCGACCCTGCTCGTCGCGCGCACGATGGCGTTGCCGCGGTCCTGCTCGATGTGGGCCGAGACGTCCGCCTCCCGCGTCGCGGCTTGCGGACGCGGAGCGGTCGCCTCCGTGGGGGCCGGACGCTCGGCGAGCTCGAGACCGAC
>JBFFWJ010000587.1:0-2085 GCA_041570315.1 Longimicrobiales bacterium
CCTCCACCGATTCGGCCAACCGCACGGCCACCGCCCACGCCGACCCCGCCGGGCCACCGCTGCCCACGAGGAGCACGAGCAGCTCGGTCAGCGACAGGTTGCGGGCGCCGACGCGACGGAGCCGCTCGCGCGGGCGCTCGTCCGGCGAGGCGCCGGCGGCGGCGCTGGGGCTCGCACCGGGCTCAGCGTGTGTCGTCTCGAGCGGGTGGGACATGAAGGACCATCACCCGACGCGAGGGAATCCTCCATGTCGAGATGCGCCGCATCCGTCGGCGCGCCGGGCTCTCGCGGCCGGCTACGAGAGCGTGGCCATCATGATGCGCGCGTCCTCCTTGGGGTGCTGGTAGTAGTCGCGGCGCACGCCGACCTCGACGAAGCCGAGCTGCCGGTAGATCCCGGCCGCCCGCTCGTTCGAGGCCCTGACCTCCAGGAAGATCTTGGTGATGCCGCGGGCACGGGCCGCTGCGATGACCCGCTCGACGAGATGCCGACCCAGACCGCGGCCCCGCCACTCCGACGAGATCGCGACGTTGGCGAGCTCTCCCTGATCGAGCACGCACCAGAGCACCGCATACCCGATGACGCCGTCGCCCGCGCTGTCCATCACCAACAGCTCGACCCCCGGTCGCTCCAGCAGGCCCGCGAAGGTGTCGCGCTGCCAGGGGCTGCCGAAGGCGTCCCTCTCGATCGCGACCACCGCGTCCACGTCCGCGGCGCGCATGGGACGGATGTCGACGTCCCCGGGGGTCGGGCCTCGCGTCACGCCGGGGCCGCCCTCGAGGCGCGCAGATAGGCCGGCTCCCACAGCCGGGCGTCCTCGAGCGGCGGCTCGCCCGGTCGCAGGCGCAGGTATCGGACGAGCCCCTCCGCCAGCGATGCGGCGGCGGGCTCGCCCCGGACCGGGTAGCCGGCGCCTTCGATCACGGCCCGATGCCGGTCCGCCCCGTCCCCGACGAACACCGCCCCGGGCGGCACGTCGTCGGCCAGGACGTCCCTCAGGGTCGCGGCGTGCGGCTCCACCAGCGTCTCGACTCCGGCGCTGCCGACCCCGTAGCACGCACCGTACACGCGGTCCGCACGGGCGTCGAACAGCGCGTAGCGGACCGGATGCGCGCCGGATGCCAGCGCGGCGGCCGCGAGGCTCGAGACCGCCCACAGGGGAATGGAGAGCGCGCGGGTGAGCCCCTTCGCCGTCGCCGCCGCAACGCGCACGCCCGTGAAGGAGCCCGGGCCCTCCCCGACGACGATTCCGGTGAGGGACCGAGGACTCGCTCCGGCCCGACGCAGCGCGAGGTCGATGGCGGGAACGAGACGGGACGCGTGCTCGGAGCGACGCTCCAGGACGACCCCGGCGACGATCTCGCCCTCCCGGCCGACCGCCACCGAGCCGACCGCGCTCGACGTGTCGATCGCGAGGACCCAGCTCGTCGGCGAGGACGTGCGAGCCTTCATCCGGACGTCGTGGACAGCGACATCGGGAAGCCCGGCAGCTCCGGAGGGTCGCCGGCACGCCGGACGGATACGTTGCGCAGAAGAGCCTCCCCCGCCGGAACGCTCAGCTCGATCACCCAGCGGTCCTCGGGAAGGAGGTCGCCGGCGCGCTCGGGCCACTCCACGAGCACGATCTCGTCCTCGGCGCCGAGCTCGGACCACCCGAGCTCCCAGACCTCGTCCGGGCTCGACAGCCGGTACAGGTCGAGGTGGACGACCCGCCTCCCCCCCTCGCCGTCGTAGCGGAAGAGGAGGTTGAAGGTCGGCGAGGGCATCTCGGATCGGACGCCGGCACCCGCTCCGATCGCCCGCGCGAGCACCGACTTCCCCGCTCCGAGGGCTCCCGCGAGACCGATGAAGCACGGCGTCCGCACGGAGGCGCCGATGCGCTCGCCCCACCGGACGAGCTCGCGCTCGTCGAGCCTCACGCGGCGGCCCCTCCGGTTCCGGGTCGCGACCATCGAGCCATGGGGCGAAATATAACCGAAGCGCTCACGGGCCCACGCCCGGACCCGGCGCCTCGGCCCGGTACAGCCCCTCCCCCTCGATGATGTCGAGCACCGCCTCGGGGACGAGCCCGCGGACGTTCCCGCC
>JBFFWJ010000588.1:0-2077 GCA_041570315.1 Longimicrobiales bacterium
TCGACAGGGTCGTGGACGTCATGACGGTTCGGTGCTCCATGCTCGGGGATCGTGGCAACGGGGGTCGGAGTCGGGCGCGGCACGGCTGCGACATGGCCCGGGCGGGCCGGGCGGGCCGGGCGCTCACAGGAGGTCTCCGTGGCTCGCGCTGCAGTACAGCAGCTCGACGTGCACGACCTCGAGCGTGTCGAGGTCGTAGGTCACCAGGTAGGTGCAGACCATCCCGCCCGAGTCCTCCGACCCCGAGCCGTCTCCGGTCGAGCGGCGCGTTCCGCACGGCCCCTGCGAATCCGGGCCTCCGAAGGAGGAGACGCTCGTCCTGCCGAAGCTGGGGGCGCTGCGGCCTTGAAAGATCTCCCACCACGCCTCGTGGATGGAGCGCCCCTCCACCGTAAGGCCGCAGTGGACGTCGGTGTACACCGGCGCCCAGGCGCTGATGAACTTCCAGAGCTTGAGGCTCAACGAGAACGACCTCTGCTCCACGGCGGTCTGGGAGCCGATGTTCTGACCGCCGAAGGTGACGGATGCGGTGGTCTCGATGCGGCCGGCGTGGCCGGTGAAGTTGTGCGAGCCCTCGGCGTACGCTCCCGTGTCGGTGAAGCCGACCCGCGTTCGGGCGTTGATGATCTGCGTCGACTCGGTGATCTCCTCGAACTCGTCATCGAGCTCGACGTCGAGGTCCGGATCCATCTCGGTGCGCTGGGCATCCGTCAGCGTCGAGGAGTCCCCGGCCGCCTCGACGGCGAGGAGGCGGAGATGATCCGCGGTCACCGTCGGCGCCGCGACGGGGAGGTCGGGGGCGCCCTCCGTGATCGGCGACGGGGCCGTGGGCGTTCGGTCGCCGCAGGCGGCGATCAGCAGGGGGATGGTCCCGGCCAGAAGCCGGGCTTTGCTGCGAGGCATGACGTCCTCCAGGGTGGAAAGGGGTCTTCGGCCTGGTGGGAGTCGGCAGCGATCGGACTAGGTGCAGGTGATGCTCAGACGGAGGAAGAGGCTGCGGACGACGCGATACGCCGGGTCGGCGCTGATCTGCGCCCCGGCGAGCACGAGCTCCGAGCCCGTCGTGGCGACGGCCGCGAAGAAGCCCGTGAAGGGTTGGGGGAAGGAGCCGATCAGCTCCGGCGCGTCTGCGGACGACACGTAGCGGTAGACGCGCAGCTCCTCGACCGAAGATTCGGGGTCGGCGTGCTGCGTGACCCACAGGCGATGGCCGTCGTCGAGCCGGAGCGGGACGACGTGGACGGCCCCCGGGTCGATCCTGAGCGCGGCGGGCCGGCCCGGTGGGTCCTCTACGACGGCGCCCCAGGCGCTCGAAGACCCGTCGCCGGGGCGGGAGGTCCAGGCCGCGACCACCTCGCCGCTCCCGGCGGCGAGCCGGGGGAAGACGAGCTGCTCTCGGGGCGCGCCCTCGTATAGCCGGATGAGCGTGCCGGGGTCGGCGCCCCGGGCGATCCGGAGCGACCGCCGGTATCCCAGCTCCTGCTGGGGCCCGGACAGCGCCATCCACCACCCCCCGCTTCCGTCCGGCTCGATCTGGACCGCCTCGACGAGATGCGCGTCCCAGCGAGCGGAGTCGAGGATACGCTGCCGCCAAACGGACCCGTGCCGCTCGAGCAGCCGCAACCGGTTCGTCACCGCGGCCCGTCCGTTCTCGGGGAGCACCCACCGCAGCGTGTCGCGCACACGCGCGAGGGCCGACGCCGAGTGCCCCCGGTAATCGGCGGCTCCCGCGGCCACCACGGTCTCGAGCTCGGACCACCGCCCCCCGTCGTGCTCGGCAAAAGAGACACGGATCGGCTCGGACCGCTCCCGGGGGTCGGCCGACCTCACCTCCTCGAAGAGCCACCCCCAGCGTCCCGGGCCCAGACGCGCCGCGCGCACCCGCTCGAGTGGCCCCAGACCGGGGGGGCGCTCGATGGGAAGCACGCGGCCCGCCTCGACGCGGACACCCAGCAGGCGACCCTGCTCGAGGGCCGCGGCGCCGAGCGAGTCGGCGCTCCACTCGTACACCGGAGAGCCGGCGACCAGAAGGCCGGACGCCGACGCCTCCAGGACCTGCGCCTCCACGTAGAGGTCA
>JBFFWJ010000589.1:0-2049 GCA_041570315.1 Longimicrobiales bacterium
ACGCTCACCGGACGCAGATCGGAGAGGTGCACCGCGGTGCCGCGCTCCGGACCCGAATCCTCGTCGCCGAGGAGGTCTCGAGTCACCAGGCGCCGCTCGAGCAGGATGCGGCGGGCGCGCACGTCCACGTCCGGCAGCTCCAGGAGCGTTCCGCTCCTGAGCGTCTCCGAGCGCGGAACCGAGTCCTTGAAGCGCCTCAGCACCGCTTCGCGGTCGTTCACGCGGGCCCGGGGGCCGAAGGCGTGGCCCTGGAGGTTGCGCGCCAGACGGACCCGGGTCGACAGCACGATGTCGGCGTGGTCGCCGCTGGCCTCGAGCCAGCTCAGGCCATGGTTCGGGATCGGGGTGAGGTCGTTCATCCTTCGGTCACGCTGGCTCCAGGGATCGGATCTCGTCGCGCAGCTCGGCGGCCCGCTCGAAGTCCTCCGACTCCACGGCTCGGTGCAGCTTGCGCCGCAGGCCCTCGAGCCGCCGCTCCATCTCCGAAGCCGTCGGATCGGGCGGCAGGTAGACCTTGCCGACGTGCTGCACGCCGCCATGGATGCGGCGAAGGAGCTTCCTCAGGTGCGTGGCGAAGGTCTCGTAGCAGTGCGGGCAGCCCAGGCGACCGGTGTCACGGAAATCCTGGAAGGTGAGGCCGCAGAAGGAGCATCCGGCCGAGGGCGCTTCGCTCTCGTCCAGGGCCACGTCGCCCATCTGGGCCAGAAAGTCGGTGAGCGGGAAGCTCGCCGGCTCGGGGGCGCTCTCGAGCCCCTTGTCGGCCGCGCACTTCTCGCACAGCCGGTGCGTGGACATCTCGTTGTTCACGATCTGCGTCAGGTGCACGACCGCATCCGACGATCCACAGTTGTCACAGACCATGTCGGACATGATGCCTCCGTTGCTGCTCCACCTGCCCACCGCGGGCGCTACCGTCCGCCGGCACGCGGCGCGCCGGGCCGCCTACCCTCCGACGGGACCTAGGCTCCGCTACCCCGGAGCGTCCGGTAGGAGCCGTCCCGCCTCCAATATCAGTCGGCGATCCGCCCGCGAGGCAAGATCGACGTTGTGCGTGACGATCACGAGAGAGAGCGCGAGCCGCTCCCGCAGGCGGAAGAGGAGGTCGTGAAGCCGCTGCCCCGTCTCCGTGTCGAGGTTGCCCGAGGGCTCGTCGGCAAGCAGGACGAGGGGGTCGTTGACGAGGGCCCGGGCGACCGCGACGCGCTGCTGCTCGCCCCCGGAAAGAGCGCGTGGCTTGTGGCTCTCCCGCTCCCCGAGCCCGACGTCGCCGAGCAGCGCGCGCGCGCGGTCGCGCGCTTCCACGAGCGGCGCGCCCGAGACGAGGGCAGGCATCATGACGTTCTCCAGCGCCGTGAACTCGCGGAGGAGGTGATGGAACTGGAAGACGAAGCCGACGTGGCGGTTGCGGATGCCGGCGAGATCCTCGTCGCGAAGCCCGGCGATGCGCCGTCCCGCGACCAGCACCTCCCCCGCCGTCGGCCGGTCGAGCGCCCCGAGCAGGTGCAGGAGCGTGGACTTGCCCGCGCCGCTCGCCCCCGTGATCGCGATCGCCTCTCCGAGACCCACCGTGAGGTCGATGCCCCGCAGGATGTGGAGCTCGCGTCCGTCCCCGCCGACGAAGGCCTTCTCCCGCGCACGCGCCTCGAGCGGGGGAGCCTCCTCCGAGCCCGCGGTCCCGCCGGCCGCGGGGGTCGCGCCGGGGCGATCACTCATGCCGGATCGCGTCGACGGGCTCCAGCTTGGACGCCTGGACCGCGGGGTAGATCGTGGCGAGGAACGAGACCGCGACGCTGGCCAGCACGATCACGGCGACGTCGACGGGATCGATGATCGCCGGAAGGTGGTCGACGAAGTAGACGTCGCCCGGGATCGGGAAAAGCTCGTAGCGGTCGAGGGCCCAGGAGATGCCGACGCCGAGGGCGCCGCCGAGGGCGGTCCCCGTCACCCCGATCCAGACGCCCTGGAGGACGAACACCCTCAGAATGCCGGACTGGGTCATGCCCATGGCCTTGAGGATGCCGATCTCCCGCGTGCGATCGGCGACGACCA
>JBFFWJ010000590.1:0-2037 GCA_041570315.1 Longimicrobiales bacterium
CCCTCGCCGCTCACGCGCTCGCTCCGGGCGCCGGCCCGCCGCCGCCGACGCGGTGGATGAACACGTCCTCGAGGGACGGACGGACCACACGGATGCTCAGGGGCTCGATGTCGCGCCGCCGGAGCTCGGAAGCCACGAGCTCCGGGCCCAGGCCCTCGGAGACCAGAACGTGGACGGTGTCGCCGAAGAGCACTGCGCTGCGCACGTCGCTTGCCCCGAGCAGGGCGTCGCGCGCCGCCCGCGGCCGCTCCGTCCGGACCGAGAGCATGGTGCCCGCCAGCGACGCCTGCAGCCGCTCGGGGCGGTCGAGCGCGAGCGTGCGCCCCTCGTCGAGGAGCACGACGCGGTCGCAGCGCTCGGCCTCGTCGAGGTACGACGTGGACACGAGGATCGTCACCCCGCGGGCGACCATGTCGTGGAGGATGAGCCACAGCTCGCGGCGCGAGATCGGGTCGACTCCGAACGTCGGCTCGTCGAGGAGCAGGACGCGCGGCTCGTGCACGAGGCAGCACGACAGCGAGAGCTTCTGCTTCATGCCTCCGGAGAGCTGGCCCGCGAGGCGGTGCTCGAAGGCTCCCAGGCGGCTGAACGCGTAGAGGCGCTCGAGACGGGCGGGCCGCTCGCTCCGGGGCACCTGGTACAGGTCCGCGTAGAAGTCCAGGTTCTCCCGCACGGTCAGGTCCTCGTAGAGGCCGAACCGCTGGGCCATGTAGGCGATGAGCGGCTTGACGCCCTCGGGGTCCTCCGCCACGTCGACCCCCGCCAGGCGCGCCGAGCCCCCGGTGGGAGGGAGCACGCCGGCGAGCATGCGCATCGTCGTCGTCTTTCCGGCGCCGTCGGGGCCGACGATGCCGAAGAGCTCCCCGGCGGCGACGTCGAAGGTCAGATGATCGACGGCCGTGAGGTCGCCGAAGCTCCGGGTGAGCCCTTCGAGGGAGACCGCGGGAGCGGAGGAGCCGCTCACGGCTCGGACCCGAGGAGGGTCACGTCGGCGGGGATCCCCGGCTTGAGCTCGAAGCCGGGGTCGCCGCTGATGCGCACCTTGACCGCGTAGACCAGCTTGGTCCGCTCCTCGGGCGTCTGGACGTTGCGGGGCGTGAACTCGGCCTCGCTCGAGATGAAGACGACCTGGCCGTCGTACGCGCGGTCCGGATACGTGTCCGAGACCACCCGGGCCGCCTGCCCGAGGCCGATCCTCCCGATCCGGTCCTCGGGGACGTAGATGCGCACCCAGCGGTCCTGCGGGTCGAGGAGGGTCAGGACGGGCATCCCCGGGGCGACGGCCTCGCCCGGCTCGCGGTGGCGCACGGTCACGACCCCCCCGAAGGGGGCGAGGATCACCCCGTTGGCGAGCACCGCTTCGGCCTGGGCCAGGTTGGCCCGGGCCTGCTCGACGAGCGCGGCCTGGGCACGGATCGTCTCGGCCCGTGGGCCCTCGCGCACGAGCGCGAGCTGCTCGGCCGCCTGCTCGCGGGCCGCCTCCGCGACGTCGAGAGCCGTGGTCGCGCGGTCGAGGGCCTGGCGGCTGATCGCCCCACCCTGGTGCAGCGTCCTGGCCCGCTCCGCGTCCCGCGCCGCCTCGTCCGCCCTCCACTGGGCCGAACGGAGCCCTGCCTCCGCCGTCGCGATCTCCTGCGGACGCGCTCCCCGGCTCAGCTCGGCGAGCCGGGCTTCGGCGGCCGAGAGCTGGGCGCGCGCCGCCCGGACCCGGGCTTCGATCTCGCCCAGGTCCAGCCTGGCGAGCTCCTGCTGGGGCCGGACCTCGTCGCCCTCGCGCACGGCCACGACCGCCACGCGTCCCGGCGCCTGGAAGCCGAGGTCGGCGTCGGTCGCCTCGACGGTCCCGGACGCCGTGAGAGCGTCGCCGTCGGTCCCGCCACGGCGCGTCAGCGCCCAGGTGGCGGCGGCCGCGAGCACGACCGCCACGACCACGAACCGGATCCGCGTCTTCATCGCTCCGCCTCCAGCGCCTGTGCGATCCACGTCGGGTCGAGCACGCCCTGGGCGCCGGCGAGGCGGACGCGCGCGCCGATCGCG
>JBFFWJ010000591.1:0-2015 GCA_041570315.1 Longimicrobiales bacterium
CGCGAGGCCGACTCCGATCCCGTAGTCGACCGGCCAATGGGTGTGGCCGTGAATCCACAGAGCCGCGCCACCCGCCGAGACCAGGTCATCGAGGTTCGATGCGTACGCCGGGCTCCACGGATCGGACAGGCGAGCCGGATGCACGGAAGACGCCGAGGGTGGATGATGGGTGATCACGACCACCTTGCGGTCGCGGTGTCGCTCCATCGCCTCCTGCAGCCACCTGCGCTCGGCGCGATGCATGGCGAGGACGTCCTTCGGCAGCAGGCGCCGATACTCCGGCGCGACGCGGATGAGCTGGAAGTCGGTCATCGCCAGCCCGGCAGCCGCCATCCCCGAAACCGGGTCACCCGAGAGCTCGAAGTCGGTCCACAGGGTCGCCCCCAGAAAGACCACGTCGTCGCGGACCCATTCGGTCCTGTGCAGGAGCTCGATCCTGCCGTCGACCTCGGCCGCCGCGGCGCGCATCTTCGCGACCAGCCGCGGCGTGGCCTCGCGGTAGTACTCGTGGTTGCCGAGCACGTACAGGATCGGGACGTCGGGCAGCCGCTGGGAGGCCCACTTCAGGCCGCGCACGCCCACGTGGAGGTCACCCGCGATCACGACCACGTCGGCTTCGACGGAGGGCACCTGGAAGTCCCCGAACTCCAGGTGTAGGTCGCTGAGCACGTAGAGCTTCACGAGACTTCCAGGTCGCACGGAGCGGGCACGGAAGGTCGCTGCGGGGCGGGCGCCGGGGCAAGGCGCGGTCGCGGCGGTCGGGGCCGCCGTGCGCCCGCTCGTTGCCGCCCGGCTCGAGTGTGCATAGCATCCCGGGAACGGTCGCCTGAGCAACCCCTGGACGAGACGCGACGGGAGGGTACGTGAGACCGAACGGCTTGGCATACGCGTGTGTGCTCGTGGGCGCCATCGCCGCGCTCGCGCACACGGGCGCCGGCGCTCGCGCACCGGTCACCGTGCTCGTCGAGGACGAGCTCGGGTCTGGGGACCGTGCCCTGCAGGGCCCGGGCGAGCTCGGCGCGTCGGCCTCCGAGCCCCTCGACGGCAGGGCCGGGCTCCCGGCCGAGCAGTCGGCGGACGTCGCGCCGCCCCCGGCCCCCGCCTCGGCTCCGAGCGAGCTGGCCCCGCCCCCGGAGCAACCCCCCGAGGTGGCTCCCGCGGCTCCACCCCGCAGGTCGTACCGCTACCGGAGCAGGAACCGATATCCCGGCCCGATTCCCACCCCCGAGGAGTGGGCTCCCCCCGAGGGACCCGTGCGCATCGGTCTCCAGGCGGGACACTGGCGGGCCGACGAGGCCCCGGCCGAGCTGTCCGGCCTGCGCGACAACGGGACCAGCTGGGGGAACACGCCGGAGTGGAGGGCGAACCTCGCGATCGCCGAGCGGGCGGGCGCCATGCTCGAGGAGCTCGGCTACGTCGTCGACATCCTCCCGGCGGTCGTGCCGCCCAGCTACCGGGCCCATCTCTTCGTCTCGATCCACGCCGACGGCAGTGGCGACCCCGCGGCCTCGGGCTATCGCGTCGCTCCGCCCCGCCGGGATGCGACCGGCCGCGCCCGGCTTATCGCAGAGCTGCTCGAGAGCAGCTACGGTGAGGTGACGGGCCTCCGGCGCCTGCCGACGGTGACGCGCCGCATGAGCAACTACTATGCCTTCAACTTCCGGCGCTACGAGCATGCCCTGCACCCGATGACGATCGGGGTGATCCTCGAGACGGGGTTCCTGACGAGCTCCCGCGACCGGGAGATCATCGTGTCCGACCCTGACCGCGCCGCCCGGGGCATCGTGCAGGCGGTCACGCAGTTCCCCGTGACGCGCCTGCTGACGGCGCAGGACGGGGGATAGCGCCCGGACGGCGTCGGCGCGCCACCCGACGGGATTGTGCCCGGGGGAGGAGGCGCCCGCTCAGCGCTGCAGCGCGGCCGCCTCGAACAGCTCGAGCATCTCGGCCTCCGAGGGGGGATCGAGCAGATCGAAGTGATCACCGGCGGATTTAATGCCGAATATGGTAATGCA
>JBFFWJ010000592.1:0-2012 GCA_041570315.1 Longimicrobiales bacterium
AAGTCGGGCGCGCGAGTCGGCTGGTGGTAGCGGCCCGCGGCGACGGAGAGGAGCGCCTCGGGTCCGACTTCCCAGTGTAGCGCCAGGCGCGGCGCGAGGCGGGCCTCACGGACCGCGAAGAGGTCCCCGCGCAGGCCGGCCCGGAGCGTGACGCCGCGTCCGAGCGGGTGCATCGCGTCGACGAAGAGGCCCGGGGTCGACGTCGCCGCCCGGCTCGCCGAGGAGGCCGAGGCGGAGCGGGCGTCGAAGGCGGCGTCGACGCCGTCGAAGGAGGCGCCGAGTCTCAGCGGGTGCTCCTCGGAACCGGTCAGGACCTCGGCCACGACGCGTACGCGGTCGACCGCGGCCGACGCGAGGAGGGGGGGCGGAACCGGCTCCCCCGGATCGGCCGACGGCTGCAAGGGCAGCTCCGCCCGGTAGCCGCTGGCCCCCGCCGTGATCTCCAGCCGGGCCTCGCCCACGCGCGTGCGATACGCCAGGGACGCCGCCCGGTTGCTCCACACCGCGTCACCGGGGCCGGGGTCGAAGTCGAGCCGCACCGACTCCCGGTTCCAGAAGCCCGTGGCGCGCAGCGCGTGCTCCCGAGCCGGCTCGGCGTCGAAGGCGAAGAGGAGGTCGTGGTATCCGTACGGCCGGGCACCGCCGAGCGGGGCGCTGCCCAGGTCGTGGAGGCTTCGACCCGAAAAGACCAGGCCGGCCCGGGGGCCGACCGGGCCTTCGAGGGCCGCCGTGGCGGACAGCAGGTCCACGGACCCCGATCCGCGCACGCGGTCCCTTCTGGCCCGACGCGTCCCGAGGTCGAGAATGTGGGTGAGCCCTCCGTCGTACCGGGCCGGGGCGCCCCCGACGTGGAGGTCCGCCCGCCCGAGGACGGAGGGTTCGAAGCTGCGCAGGAGACCCGCCACGTGGAACGGGGTGTAGACCGGCACGCCGTCGAGCAGGACGAGCTTCAGATCGGTCGAGCTGCCCCGCATGAAGAGGACGTCGGTGGGGTCGGCCGGGTCGTGTCCGGGAAGCGCGCGCACCGCCTCCAGCAGACCGGGCTGGCCGATCCCGGGCGTGAGCTCGAGCGCCTGGAGCTCGACTTCCGCCTCCGATGGCGATGGTCGGTCCTCGGCGGGGCCGGTCGGCCCGGCGTCGGCGAGGCGGACGACCTCGACCGGAGCGAGCTCCACCGGGGCGGCCCTCAGCAGGAGATCGACGCGCACCGTCCCGTCGGGCGGCACGAGCACCCGCAGGGTGAGCGTTTCGTGGCCCGGGTGCGTGACCCGCACGCTCAGCTCCCCTGCGGGAAGACCCGCAATCGAGTATCGCCCGAGGCTGTCCGCGACCGCCGCCCGCGCGAAGGAGCCCCCCCGCGCCTCGACCAGCGCGTGCGCGAGGAGGTCGCTCGTGCCCTCGAAGCTCCCCCGCACCACCCCTTCGAGCGTGCTTCCGGCCGCGCCGGCCGGCCGCGGCGTCTGCCCGGCCACGGACGTGGCCAGGATCACGAGGAGGGCCGACGTGAGGGTCGTGGCGCGCATCGATCGCGGCAGGTCAGCGTCCGGGCACGACGAAGCGGATCCGGTCGTCCGACGTCGAGATCGGGCGTTCCAGGAGCTCGAGCTCGGTCGCGGCTCTCCGGAGGTACGGGCGGCCATCGACCTCGAGCGTCACGTCGGGCGCGAAGCGCGGCAGGTGCACCCGCACCGGGCCCGGAGCCACCGTCGCCTCGGCGCGTCCCTCGCCGAAGGAGAAGCTGGAGCCCGGTGCGGCCAGGACCCGCGCGCTCGCCGCGTCGACCCAGACGACCTCGATCTCGGTGCCGGGCGCTGCCTCGCGAACCAGGACGCGGATGCGACCATCGGGGACGCTCACGGCGATCCCGCCTTCCTGAGGGGCCTCCTGCGTCACCGCCGACTCCGTGGGGCCGGGCGCGACCGGGACGACGACCGGCCGGAGGATCTCCCGAACGGGCGAGCCCGGCACCGCGTACGCCGCGCCCGCCGTGGCGAGCACGATCGCGGCTGCGC
>JBFFWJ010000593.1:0-2010 GCA_041570315.1 Longimicrobiales bacterium
CCGCCCAGCTCGGCGACGAGCCGGATGTTGTCGCGGCTCCTCAGGCGGAAGGTGAAAGCGCTGCGGATCGCCTTCGGCTCGCCGATCTCGCCGGAGCGCACCATCGCCACGACGCGCTCCGTGCGCGGGTGGAAGCGGTACATGAAGGCCTCCATGAGCCGGACCCCGTGCTCCTCGGCGGCCGCGGCCATCTCCTCGCACTCGGCGGCGTCGAGCGCGAGCGGCTTTTCGCACAGGACGTGCTTGCCGGCGCGGGCCGCCCGGATCGTCCACTCCCGGTGGAGGCTGTTGGGGAGCGGCACGTACACCGCGTCGATCCGCTCGTCGTCGAGGAGCGCCTCGTAGCTCCCGTGCGCGACCGGGATCCCGTGCTCCTCGGCGAAGGCGCGCGCTCGAGCCGGATCGCGAGAAGCGACCGCGACGAGCTCGCCGTTCGTGGACGCCTGGATCGCCGGGTTCACCGCAGCCCGTCCGATGTTCGCCGTCGACAGCACGCCCCACCGGACACGCTTCCTATCCTCGCTCATGCCAGCGACCTCCCACCTCGGCACGCGCCCCCGCAGGGCGCCTCAATACGGGCTCTGCTGGCCGCCGCCCACGTCGTCGCCGAGGGGCAGCTTCACCCAGCGGCGCTCACGGTGCGACAGCGCCACGGCGTTGATGACCTCCTGGACGCGTGCGCTCTGGGCGAAGTCTCCCTGGCTCGTGTCTCCGCCCTCGACGATCTCTCGGCAGAAGTCGTGCACGAGGTTGCCGTAGAACGTCGTGCCCCAGCTGTCGTCCTCTCGGTATCCCGGCGGAAAGTAGCGCTCCGGGATCTCCCGCCGGATGAGCTCGACCGCGTCCGCGGTGGCGGCGTGGAGCGTCTGAAAGGTGCCGAGCTCGTCCACGAGCCGCACCTGGATCGCGCCGCGCTCCCCGTAGATGCGGGCCTCGATCCCGGGATAGCCTCCCACCGTGACGTAGCTCGACTGCAGCGAGAAGAGGGCGCCGTTGGCCGCCTGCCCGAGGAAGATGTCGGCGTCGTCGATGTTGATGCGCTCGCGCTCGGTGTCGAGGTTCGTGCGGCGCCGGTACGGGACCATGTTCGCGAGCCGCCCCACGACCTCCACGAGGTCGCTCCCGATGCACTCCAGGCCGATGTCGATCGTCGGCGCCCCGTAGCCCTCGAGCGAGCTGACCGTGATCCCTTCGGCCGACTCGTCGGTCCCCCACTCGGGCTCGCCCACCGGCCTGGTCTCGTGGATGCGCTTGTCCATCGGGTTGTCCGGGTCGAGCCACTGCGAGTTCTGCTCGAAGCCGTTGAAGACGAAGGGGCGGCCCACGAAGCCTTCCCGGATGAGGTCGAACATGTACATCACCGCCGGGGCGTACCGGAAGGTGAGCCCGACCTTGGTCTTCAACCCCTTGGAGCGGGCCAGCTCCTGCGCCCGGAGCACGTCGCGGTAGTCGTGGCACACCGGCTTCTCGACCAGGCAGTGCTTGCCCGCTTCGAGGGTCGCGAAGACCAGGTCCTGGTGGTCTCCGCGCGTGACCACGTCCACGACGTCGATGTCGTCCCGCGCGAGGATCCTCTCGAAGTCGGTCTCGACGTCGGATGCACCGAAGTCGCGCGCGGCCGCCGCCGCGCGATCCCGATCCAGGTCGCAGATCGCCACGAGGTCGCAGAGCGGCGATCGCTGGAACCCGGGCAGGTGGGCCGTCCTCGACCATCTCCCCGCCCCGATCACCCCGACGGCGAGACGCTCAGGCATGCGCGCCTCGCCGGCGGCGCACCGACCCGGGAGCCCGGCTTCGGCGGATACCGACGGCGGACGGGGCCGGCCGGAGCGGAGCGGGGCGGGGAGAAGCGAGCACGGGGCCGGGCCGGGCGAGGGTGGAGGCCTTGGGAGCGCGGTGAACTTCGGGAGATGCCGCAGGGACGACAAGCGCCCGATGGCGGGGGAGCCTGCCGCGCCGCCTCGCGCCACTCCCAGGACCCTGGCCGAGGCACGAGGTCCCGATACGGGC
>JBFFWJ010000594.1:0-2004 GCA_041570315.1 Longimicrobiales bacterium
AGCCCTTCGAGGTGACGCTCGAAGCCCTCGAGCGCAGCCGTCTCGGCGTCGGAGACACGCTCACCGAGCCCCGCCGCCACCACCTGCTCAACGCCGACGCCGACGTCCGGGTCCGCGACGCCGCGCTCAACCTCGTCGCGCACCGGGCGCGCACCCGCGCCGAGCTGCGCCGCCGCCTCCGGCTCAGGGGCTTCGATCCCGCCCGCATCGACCTCTGCCTGGGCCGGCTCGAGGAGCGCGGGTTGATCGACGATGCCACCGTCGCCGCGGCCTTCGTTCGCGACCGCCTGCGGCAGCGGCCTCGCGGCAGGTCCCGACTGGTCGCCGAGCTCCGCGCCAAGGGCCTCACGGCCGAGCTGGCAGCAGCGGCGATCGACGGCGTCTTCGACGACGAGGAGGTCAGCGACCGGGCACTCGCCCTCGAGGTGGCCGAGCGGTGGGTCGCCCGCCAGGGCATGTCGACCCTCCAAGCCCTGGCACAGCGCGCGCGCTCGGCCGAGCGCGACAAGGTCCACCGGAGGCTGAGGGGCTATCTCACGCGGCGCGGGTTCCGGGGCGAGGCGCTGCGGGACGCGACCGACCGGGCCGTGGAGCGCGCCCGCGAAGCGATGGGCTGAATCGAGCCGCGGACGGGCCGTCCCGGGCTTGCCGGGCCCGACCCTTTCCGCGCGACGGTGCGGGGCTCAGCCGACGGCGGTCCGGCGACGCCGGAGCGCCCAGGCGAGGAGCGCGGCGATGGCGACCACGGCCAGGAGGCCGGCGAGCGGAGAGCGCCGGTACAGCGCCCCGAGACCCACGCCGGACGTCGTGAACACGATCGCGCCGGGAACGATGCCCACGGCTGTGGTCCACAAGAAACGCCAGCGCGGAACCGCGCACAGGCCAGCGCCCCAGTTCAGCGCGGTGAACGCCACCACGGGCACGAGCCTCAGTCCCAGAAGCCCCCACCATCCCGCGGATTCGGCCACCTCGTCGATCCTCCCCAGCGCGTCCGGGCGCACGACGCGCCTGGTCACCGGACGGCCGACCCGACGCGCGATCTCGTAGCTGATCCAGGCGCCCGCCATCGCTCCCACCCACGTGACGACCGTGCCGACGACCGGGCCGAAGAGGATCCCGTTCGCGACCGCGGGGGCTTCGGCCGGGATCGGCAGGACCGAAACGGCAGCCATCACGGCGGGCGCGACCAGGTAGGCCCACGCCCCGAGGTCGGCGAGCCACACGTCGATGTTCGGCAAGAACCCCTCCACCTCGCCCTCCCGGCACCGGACCCGCCCCGCGCCGGCGGCACGACGACGTCTGCGCCTTCGCAAGGTAGGGAGAAGCGGGGACCACGGGATCCCCCGCACGTGAACCTCCACGGCGCGGCCTACGTAAGGATCGGTAGACCCGGAGGACCGATGGCCGACGACCAGAAGCGGAAGAAGAAGCTCGAGGTGCCCAAGGGCCCGTGCGAACCAGAGCCGCCCAAGCGCCCGCCCCCACCGACTCCCACGCCCCCCTGGGACGGGCTCGGTGGGCCCGATCCCCTCAAGTGGCTGAAGTTGGGGAAGAAGAAGAAGCGGTAGCAGCCGCGCGAGCCGCCGGCGCATCCTGCGCTCCCGGCCGCACGTTGTACGTGTAGCCGATCCAGATCAGAACGAGGCCGATCAGCTCCATCACGTACAGCACCTCGGTGTGTCCCATGCGGGTGGCCGTGCCCCCGATGCCGGGCAGCAGGGCACCCACGGCGATGTAGCAGTTGCCGATGAACCGATGGCGGGTCCCGGGGGCGGAACGGTACCGCCAGGCCGAGAGCGCGGCCCCCCCGATCAGGAAGATGGCCGCGTACGTGTTGATGAAGGGGCTGAACAGGCGGGCGGCCCGCCACTCCATGACGCTTCCCGTGAGCCGGTGCGGCTCGACGGACGACATGTCGATCGGAGCCAGCAGCACCACGGTCGCGGCCACGGCGACCACCACCCCCAGTGCGGCGGCCATCGTGTGCGCGGTCTTGCGGGAGAA
>JBFFWJ010000595.1:0-1994 GCA_041570315.1 Longimicrobiales bacterium
ATCCGGGCCCGCCTCCAGGAGGGAGCGCAAGGAGCCTACCGCCCAGCGGCGCTTCTCCTTTTCGATCCGCACGCGGGCCCGGTCCCCCGGAGCGGTACGGGGCACGAACACCACGCGCCCGTCCGGGAGGCTCCCGACCCCCGAGCCGCCGGCGGCGATCCCCCGGACCGTGACGTCGAGCGTCTGCCCGGGCATCAGCTCGCCCGCCAAGGCCAGCCCGAACGCCGCCAGTCCGACATCGCCGCGTCCGCACCGGAAGCGATGCGGGGCGACCGGCGGCGGCGGCTCTCGTCCTCGAGCTGCGCCGCGGCGATCGCGGCCGCCACGAGCTCCGACTCCCGGAGCGGATGCGACAGGAGCTCGGGATGCTCCTCGACGTACCGGATCGAGAGCGCACCGGCCCGAAAATCGGGCTCGTCCATGACCCGTCGGTGGAACGGAGCGCTCGTGTGGACGCCGGCCAGCAGGAGCTCGTCGAGCGCGCGCGCCATGCGCTCGATGGCCGCCGACCGATCCGGACCGTGCGTGACGAGCTTGGCGAGCAGGGGGTCGTAGTACAGCGTCACCTCGCCGCCCTGCCGGATGCCACCGTCCCAGCGCACCCCCGCGCCGGACGGGAGCTCCAGGTGGGAGACGACGCCCGTCGAGGGAAGGAAGCCGCCGAACGGGTCCTCGGAGGTGATGCGGCACTCGATCGCGTGTCCCAGGAGGGTCACGTCCCCCTGCTCGAAGGCCAGCGGCTCCCCCGACGCCACCCGGAACTGCCACTCGACGAGGTCGATCCCGGTGACCAGCTCGGTCACCGGATGCTCGACCTGCAGCCGCGTGTTCATCTCCAGGAAGAAGAACTCCCCGTCCTCGTAGAGGAACTCCACGGTGCCCGCCCCTCGATAGTCCACGGCGCGCGCGGCGCGCACCGCCGTCTCCCCCATGCGCGCCCGCTCCTCCTCGCTCAGCACCGGGGACGGCGCCTCCTCGACCAGCTTCTGGTGGCGACGCTGAATGGAGCACTCCCGCTCGCCCAGATGCACGACGCGCCCGTGTGCGTCCCCCAGGACTTGGATCTCGACGTGCCGCGGGCGCTCCAGGAAGCGCTCGAGGTACACGCGTCCGTCCCCGAACGCGGCCAGCGCCTCGCGGCTGGCGGCCTCGAAGGCTCGCGCCAGGCCCTCGGGCTCCGTCACCGTCCTCATGCCCTTGCCGCCGCCGCCCGCGGAGGCCTTGAGCAGGACCGGAAAGCCGATCTCGGCGGCGGCAAGGCCGGCCGCCTCGGGATCGGACACCGGGTCCGTCAGCCCCGGCACGATCGGGACGCCGGCCTCCCTCATGCGGCGCCGTGCCTCCGTCTTGTCGCCCATCGCCGCGATCGTGTCGGGCGCGGGTCCCACGAAGACCAGCCCCGCGTCCTCGACCGCGCCCGCGAAGTCCGCCCGCTCGGCGAGGAAGCCATATCCCGGATGCACGGCTTCGGCCCCCACGCGCAGCGCCAGCTCCACGAGCCGGTCACCCCGGAGATAGCTCTCGGAGGAGGGCGCCGGCCCGATGCAGTACGCTTCATCGGCCGCCAGCACGTGCGGCGCCAGGCGGTCGGCCTCGGAGTAGACCGCGACCGTCCGGATCCCGAGCTCGCGCGCGCCGCGAACGACGCGAAGCGCGATCTCGCCGCGATTCGCTACGAGCACGGACCCGATCATGTCGGCCGGTCCGTCGGGAATGAAGATGGGCGCACGCCCCTCACGCTCGTGATGGGGTGGGGGGAGGACTGTTCCACGCTGAGGCCGGTAGTCTAGACCAGGGCCCTCAGGCGGGAAACCCCGGGAGGCCGGGACGCCGCGACGCCGGCCGGCTCCGCACGCCGGCCGGCGCCCCCCCGACCCCCTCGCGCTCCTGGCGGAGTGCTTCCGATGTTCCGCTAGCGGGCGAGCCGGCCGCTCACCGTCATCTCCCGGCCGTCGCGGCGGATCCGCAGGGCGATGTCCTCCTCCGGGCCGTAG
>JBFFWJ010000596.1:0-1975 GCA_041570315.1 Longimicrobiales bacterium
GCACCCGCTCGCCGATCGCGACCGTGAGGCGGTCGGTCGAGGGTACGAGGCGCGCCACCCGCGCCGCGTCCTGGGCCGACAGGGCGCCCGGGAGAGCGAGACACACGGCGGCGAGCGCCAGGAGGGACGTGCGGATCATGCTTGCCTACCTCGATCGGTCAGAACGCGACTTCGCCCACCAGGGCAATCTGCGAGCCATCCGGGCTCACGGCGAGCCGGGTCACCGTGAGGCGCTGCCGGGAGAAGTCGCCCACCGGCTCCCAGCCCGCCGACGCGCCCGGGGTCCAGCCGTAGACGATGAACTCGTGGGCCATGAGCAGCGTGCCGTCCGGCGCCCAGGCGTGGAAGTCACCCCCTTCCACGCCGTCGATGATGCGCTCCGGGCGAGCCGAGCCGGGCCCGAGCCTCATGATCGACGTGGTGCCGTCCGGCTCGTTCTGCACGTAGCTGACGTCGCTCGAGCCGGGCACGCCCTGGATCGAGCGGCCGACGTCTTCGGCGATCACCTCGGCCGCTCCGGTCAGGACGTCCACGCGCCGGAGCGTGGGAGGGTCTCCGAGGACGAAGACCACCACGGTCCGCTCGTCCGCCCACGCGTGGTAGCCCACGGGCGCGACGTCCTCGAGCAGCACCGACCCGTCCGCGCCGTCGAGGTCGAAGCGCCACAGGCGTTGGGTCGAGTCGGCCTCGACGCGCACGACGGAGATCCCGCTGCCGTCGGGCAGCGGCGTGGCGGAGTACTCGCTCTCGGGGCTGCTGGCGGTGATGCGCGTCACCGTGCCGGACGCGAAGTCGTAGCGCCAGATGTCGGCCTGGCCGATGTCCTCGTCGACCGCGGTGTACCAGAGCCCCGTGCCGTCCGGGACGAACGTGGGCTGGTTGTCGTACCCGGCTCGCCGGGTGAGGTTGACCGGCGTGGAGATCGTGGGCGGACCGCCGGACTCCCAGGTCAGCTCGGCGAGCCAGACGTCGGGCCCGGGCGGGTTGAAGGCGGGCTGCGCCGGGCCGGCGTCCGGCTGCTCGGCCGGAGGCTCGGGGCCGCACCCGGCCAGGATCGCCACGAGGGCGAGCATCGGGGTCGCGGGCGCTCTCATGGTGACGAGCGCCGAATCGGGCCTGTCGCTACGCTTCGGCTCATCACCCCTTCCGGAAGAAAGCCGCACCGTTGCAGGCGAGCGGGGTCGCGGCATGGCCGGCGCCCCGACGCGGGCTGCGAAGGTACTACATACCGAGTCGTCATGCGCGATACCGAGTCGTCATGTGCGAGACGGAGTCGTCATGCGTGACACCGGGTCGTCATGCGCGGCTCCGCCGCCGGTCACGCGCACGGCCTCGCCGCACTGTCACGAGTTCCGTGGGTGGCTCGTCTCCACGTACGACCGGGGCGGGGCGAAGCTCCCGCCGGGGAGGACCGCGGAAAGGAGAATATCGTGCGCCGACAACCGCTGATGGCCCTGGCGCTGTCGATCGCCGTGGCGTCCGCCGCGGGGTGCGGCGTCCTGGGTCCTGACGAAGAGCAGCGCTCGGAGCTCGAGCGCGCCGAGGACCGTTGGGCGGCGGCGCGGCCCCAGGCGTACCGCTACGCCGTGCGGCGGCTCTGCTTCTGCGGGCCCGACGCCATCGGTCCGGTGCGCGTGTCCGTGGTGGGTTCGGTGGCCACCGACCGGTTCTACGTGGGCTCCGGCGAGCCCGTGCCGGGCGACCTCGCGTCCCTCTTCCCCTCCGTCGACGGGCTCTTCGACATCCTGCGCGACGCCATCGGGCGCGACGCCCACCGGATCGACGTGACGTACGACCCCGAGACGGGTGTGCCGACCGACCTCTGGATCGACTACCGGGAGAACGTCGCCGACGAGGAGCTCGGCTTCACCGTCGTGGAGCCCGTGGAGGCGACGGGCGCCTGACCGACGTCCGGCGTCGGCCTCCGGACGCCCCCGCGGGAGCGGGGTGAGGGCGGCCTCCGGCCGCTCCCCCC
>JBFFWJ010000597.1:0-1920 GCA_041570315.1 Longimicrobiales bacterium
CGCCGTCGACGCGGTAGCGCAGGGGCGGGCCAGCGGGGCGTGGGGCGCGCCCGACGAGGCCTCCGCGGCCGGTCTCCGGGACGCCGTCCGGGCCGAGGGCGTAGACGGGTACTGGAGCTGGGAGCTGGAGCGGCTCTCTCGCTCCTCGGTCGCGGGTGAGGTCGCGCCGCGGGCCGAGCTGGCGACGGCGCACGCGGCGCTCGGGCAACGGGACGAGGCCCTTCGATACCTGTCCGAAGCGCTGGCTCAGGGGGAGCTCGGCGTCCTCGCGATCCACTCCGACCCCGTGTGGGACGACCTGCGGTCCGACCCGCGGTTCCAGCAGCTGGCGAGGCAGATCCGCACGCTGCGCTTCGCCCCCATCGCCCGTCCACCGGGCCGGCCCGGCGGGCCGGGGCGCTGAGCGGCGCGCGATCGCCCGGGGCCACGAGCCACTTCGAACACACGCCGCAGGCTCCGTCGAGCTCAGCTCAGGCGCTCGAAGACCCCGGTGTGCGGGTTCTTGCGAACGTCGTCCCACGGAAAGACGCGCCCGTTCATCACCACGTAGACGCCGGGGGGCAGGACCTGCACCACCGTCAGGGCGCCCCCCAGGTTGAAGAGACCGTCGGAGCTGCCGAAGGCGATCGGGATCATGGCCCCGGTGAGCACGATCGTCTTGTCGGGCACGCTCGACGCCAGCACACGGGCCGTGGCGACCATCGTGTCGGTCCCGTGGGTGATCACGATGTGCGGCTCGGGGACGTCCCGGCAACTCTCGGCGATGAGCGCCCGGTCCTGGTCGGTCATCTCGAGGGAGTCCACCATCATGAGGGTGCGGACCTTCACGTCGAGCCTCGACCGGCCCATCTCGAGCATCTCCGGAAGATGGGTGTCGCGAAAGTCGAGCGTCCCGCGGATCTCGTCGTACTCCTTGTCGAACGTGCCGCCCGTGACGAAGAGTCGGACCGGGCCGCTCATCGGGGACGCGCCACCGGCCGGGATCGCCAGCCTCTTAGGCATCGGCCGGGCGCCGCTCGGCACCCGGCGCCGTGCGGCGGGATCAGAAGCGTCCCCGTGCGCGCTCCTTGCCGGGCAGGATCTCCAGACACGTCGTCCACCATCCCGTGAGGATCGTCTCGACGAACTCCTCGGGAAGGTCTTCTTCCCGCATCTCCCGCGCCAGCGCCGCGTGGTCGTAGGCCACGGGCACGAGCTCGACGGACAGCTCCGTGCCGGACCCCTCGAGGAGCGCGTACCACACCTCCGTGCGCCCATCGTTGGCCGGCCGTCCCAGAGCGCCGACGTTGACGTAGGCCCCGCAGTCGCCCCAGCGCCGCTCCCAGGGGAGGCCGGTGTGCGTCCCGAGGATCACGTCGGCGTCGTGGTCGCCGGCCAGCTTCGCGAGGAAGTGCGTGGGGGTCGTCGACTCCCAGAGGAACTCGTTGGTGCGTCGCGGGCTGCCGTGACACGCCAGGACGCCGAGGTCACCGAGGCGGAACCTCAGCGCCCCGGGCAGGGACGCGAGCCACGCCCGGTTCTCGGGGGCCGTGCGCGCGAGGGTGTAGCGGTAGGAGAGCCGGGCGTAGTGGTTGTCGCGAGGATCGGTGTAGCCGCATTGGCAGTCGTCCAGGCCCCGGGCGACCGAGTCGTCGTAGTTGCCGCGAAGGACCCGGACACCGTGTCCGCGCAGGATCGGGAACACCTTGTCGGGATTGGGTCCGAAGGCCCCGAGGTCACCGAGACACAGGATGGCGTCGACGTCCCGAGCCGAGGCGTCCTCGATCGCGGCGGAGAGCGCCAGGTGGTTCGAGTAGACCCCGCCGAACGCCGCGACGCGCCCATAGGTCGGCAGCGGCTCGCTCACGAGAAGTCCCGGGAGAGCGAGGGCACGTTGGAGCATACGGCACCGTGCAGCCAGCAGGTATGGCAGGCCTGCTC
>JBFFWJ010000598.1:0-1906 GCA_041570315.1 Longimicrobiales bacterium
GCGGGGCCGTGCGGGCTTCGAGGTCTCCGACGGCGCGCTGAAGGTCCGCTTGCGGAGGCACAAGCTCGGCCTGCTCACGTACGGCGACCAGAAGCCCGTGGCCTTCGTGAGGTCGCACCAGGCCGAGATCCGCCGCCTCGGAGTCACCGCTTCGGAGATCGCGCTCATGACGGCCGTGTCCGAGAACGAGGGCAACCTGGACGCGGTGAACACCTGGGACAACGCCTTCCTGTCCTTCGGCATCTTCCAATGGACCGCCGGCACGGGCTCGGCCAAGGGAGAGCTCGCGGGCCTGCTGGCGCGCATCCGGGACGCGGACCGCGACCTCTTTCAGAAGCACTACGGCCAGCACGGCCTCGATGTCGCCGGCGTGGGCGCGGGCTACGTCACCGGGTACCTCTCGCTGTTCGGGTCGGCGCTCCGCAAGGCGGACGCCAAGGAGCAGCTCCGGGAGCCCCTGTGGGCCTTCCGCTTCTGGCGGTCCGGCAGGGACCCGGCGATCCAGGCCCTCCAGATCAAGCACGCGCTCTCCCGGCTCGACCGGTTCTACACGGTCGAGGGCCAGAGGGTGGACGGGCACTTCATCTCGGAGCTGGTAACCTCCGAGTACGGCGTCGGCCTGCTCCTGGACAACCACGTGAACCGACCGGGCTACGTCCGAGGGTGCCTCCAAAAAGCCCTTCGCTCGACGGGCCTCACCCGCCCCGAGCGGTGGGGCGACGGCGAGGAGAAGGCCCTGATCGACGCCTATCTGAAGATCCGCGAGACGTACGGGGCCACCCCGATGACGCACGCCGCCACCCGAGCCGAGACGACCAGGAAATACGTCACGAACGGCACGATCTCGGCCCGCCGAGGGTCGTTCAGGCGCTCGGGGACGTGAGCCCGGGGTTCGCCGGGCGGCCGCCGCCCGCACCCGCGCGGCGAGCCCCGCAGCCGTGATGTAGGTTTGCCCCCTCACCAAAAGCCGGAAGGAGGAGGAGGCATGAGAAGGAAACTGGCGGTCGCGCTCGCCGCGCTCGCGCTCACCACACCGGGTCGGGCCCTCGCCCAGGTCGATCTTTCGAGAGCGACCTACATCGCAGTCGAGCAGTGGCGGGACACCGTCAACGCGCTCCCGGGCGTCGACCGGCAGATCGTCAGCCAGGACATCGGCCAGCTCAACCTCTCGGTCGGCATCATCCACCGGGGTCCGACAAGCGGCGCGGCGGCCACCGCCGGACCGGCGGCCGATTCCGACTGCGGGGTGTCCTCGGGCCCGTCGAGCGGCGCCCGCGGCATCCGCCATCTGCACCAGACGGAGACGTACATCATCGTGTCCGGCGCGGGGACGCTGGTCACCGGCGGTGAGATCATGAACGGCCGCTCGTCCGCCCCCGAGAGCGTCGTGACCACGACGCTGAATGGCCCGTCGTGCAGCGGTCTCATCGTCGGAGACGTACAGCGACGGGACGTCGTGGTCGGGGACATCATCATCATACCGGCTGGGGTCCCGCACGGGTGGGCGAACATCCCCCGCCACGTGGACTACCTGAGCGTGCGCCCCGACCCCGACCGCGTGCTCCCGTCGGACTACGTGAACCCCGCGATCACCATACGCCGGTAGCGTCCGCCGCCCTCAGGGCGAGCGCCGGCGGCGACTCCTGAGCTCGAACAGCCCGAGGCGCTCGCCGAGGTCGACCGCGCGCGCGAGCGGGGCGACGAGCGCGTACCGCACCGCGTGCCTCAGCCCGGGATGGCGCTCCATGGCGCGGGCCACCGGCGGGCCGATTCGGTAGTAGGCCCGGAAGACCGGCTCGAAGACCCGGCGTGAAGCGCCCACCAGCAGCACGTCGTCGCGGAAGTCCCGCAGATCCTGCACCGACGGCTCGAGGGGAGACCCGTACGCCGCCGTGGCCACGAAGCA
>JBFFWJ010000599.1:0-1897 GCA_041570315.1 Longimicrobiales bacterium
GACGAGTACCGCCGGCAGGTGCTGCACGCGGCCCAGCGCGCCGTCGCCGATCAGATGATGCAGCAGGCGAGCCGCGCCGGCAGCGCGCCGGAGGTGCGGGCGGTGCTGTCCGATCGGCTGGAGCGGCTGGCGGGTCGGCTCGAGGCGCTCGGGGCGCCCTCCCCGCACCAGAGGCTCGTGGCCGCCGACGTCCGCCGATGGCAGCAGCGCATCGAGAACACGGTGCCGGGACCTCAGCTCCAGATGCCGGCGGGGGACCCGATCGGCGGCAGCAGCCGTGGAGGCGGGCGCTAGGGAGACCCCGCCTGCAGGCGCTCGCCCCCCCCGACGCGCGACGGCGCGTCGGGGGGCGGCGGCGCCCCCTCGATCGGCCCGCTCAGATCGAGCAGGTCATGTCCTGACCGCAGCACAGAGGAGACTTGATCTTGCCGTGCCCCTGAGGACACTTCGAGATCGCGACCTCGACGCCGGCATCCGTGGTGAGCGTGTCGTGGACCAGCTCTTCCCCGCAGGTCGCGCACGTCATGTTCACGCTCATGCCGCACTTGTCACAGGTGTAGGTCGCAGCCATGGAACGGGCTCCTCTGGTTGGGAGATCGGGTGTGACGGATCGGAGATCGCAGCCGGACGCAGACAGTAGCGAAAAGCCGTAGCCGAGTCACGGCCCCCGTCAGCGCACGCCGACCCATCCGCTCACGGACGCGAAGAGCTTCGCGGAGTCGTAGCCGACGCCGTGCTTGAACACGGTCACGACGCGCCGCAGCGCCTCGGGGTCGGCCCCCGGATCTCCGCGCATCAGGACGAGGTCCGCGCGCTTGCCCTCCTCCACGGTCCCGACGTCGTGGTCCCGCTCCAGGTAGGCCGCCCCGTTGCGCGTCGCGACCTCGATCGCCTGCTCGATCGTGAGCCCGATCTCGACGAGAAGCTGCACCGCCCGCTGATTGGCGTACCCGGGCACGACGTCTCCGCCGCCCGTCGGGTCGGTCCCCACGACCAGCGTCCCGCCCGCGTCGTAGAAGGCCTTCTCCATGGCCATGTACTTGGCGAGCAGCGCTTCCCCGTCGCCTCCCGGGCCGGCCGGACGCGCCAGCCGGGCCGTCACGTTGTCGCGCAACTGCGGGAGCATCGCGTCGAGCGCGCCCTGCGGAGGCGGTGGGCGGCCCGGGGCGCTCCGTTCGACGACGGTGAGCGTCGAGGTGATCGCCACGTCGTGCGCGACGAGGTGCTCGACCAGCTCCGTGAAGGCGGGGCTCTCCAGATCGAGCTCGAGATAGCTCCGGCGCGCGCCCTGCGGGCACTCGTCGGGACGCTTGTCCGCGACCCAGTCGGTCGCCGCGAAGAAGCCGTGCTCGAGGTTGTCGATGCCGAGGTCCGCGGCCTCCCGGTAGGTGATCGAGCAGAGGTGGCCGGTCACCTCGATCCCGCGGGCGTGCGCGGCTTCGATGGCGGCGCCCAGCGACGCGCGGTCGATGAGGTTGTAGGCCTTGAACGAGGTCACCCCGCGGTCGGCCCAGAAGCTCACGTGCTCCCTGGCCTCCTCGGGCGTCGCGATCGAGGGGAACGCCCACGCGAAGCCTCCCGGCCCCTCGAGGTACGGGCCCGTGACGTCCATGTCGGGCCCCGGCAGCCGGCCGGCCTCCACCTCGGAGCGGATGCGCAGGTCCGTGTACGGGTCGAGGCTGCCCCCGGTGCGGATCGTGGTCGCGCCGCCCGCCAGGTAGAGCGGCGGGAAGGAATGCTGGTTCGTGTTGTAGCGGCCTCCGCCCGACGGGTAGAACATGTGCTCGTGCAGCATGACGAAGCCCGGCGTGAGCGTGTGGCCCGAGCCGTCGACGACCTCCGCGCCGGCCACGCGGCCGACGCTCGCGGTCGGCGCGACGCGCGCGATCCGTCCGTC
>JBFFWJ010000600.1:0-1880 GCA_041570315.1 Longimicrobiales bacterium
ACCGTCTCCCGCCCGCTTTGGATGCGGGCGTCGCGCCCCCCGGGCGCGGTTGCGGGCGAAGCCTACGTGATCGGCGTGTCCCCGCTCCTGAGGTGGACGTCGAGCCACGCCGTCCAGCGGCCCCACAGGTCGAGGATGGTCGGCAGGCTCGCCGGTCCGTGGTCCTCGTAGGGATACAGGTACATCGCCGCGTCCTTTCCGAGGCCGTTGAGGGCGTGGAACATCCGGGGCGCGTGGTCGGGGGCCGTGCCGACGTTCTGGTCGTGCAGCCCGTGATAGATGAGCAGCGCGCCGGTCAGGTTGTTCGCCTGCATGAAGGGCGACATGCTCAGGTAGGTGTCCTTCGCCTCCCAGAAGATCCGGCGCTCGCTCTGGAACATCAGGGGCGTCAGCGTCCGGTTGAAGTTGCCGTCGCCCGCGATGCCCGCCTTGAAGAAGGGGGTGTGCACCATGGCGTTCGCCGTGCTGAACGCCCCGTACGAGTGGCCCCCGATCGCGAGCCGCTGACGGTCGACGAGCTGGCGCCGGTCGAGCTCGTCGATGACGGCGGAGAGGTTGTTGCGGAGGTCGTGCTCGTAGTTGTCGTTCATCTGACCGGCCTTGCCCACGATCGGCGCGTCCGGCTCTACCACCGCGTATCCGAGCTTGACGAGGTACTGCATCGAGCGGGTGCCGAAGTTCGGGAAGGCGTTCTTGTCGTACGTGCGGCCCCGCTCGTCGTAGGACTCCTGGTCGGTGTACTCCCGCGGGTAGAACCAGAACATCGCGGGTAGGCGCGTACCCTCCTCGTAGCCGGGCGGGAGCGTGACGTTGACCAGGAAGCGGAAGCCGTCGGGCCGCTCCACGGTGAAGCGCCGGCGAGGCGCCGCCGTGACGTCCGGCGTGTAGTCGACGTTGTCGGTGAGCCGGGTGCGGCTTCCGTCGGCGACCAGGAACGACTGCGCGATCTCCGTCGGCGTCTCACGCGACACCACGTAGCGCTCCCGGTCGACGTCGAGGACCGACACGATGCTCTCGGACTGGCCCTCGTTGTCCGCCTCGTACATCCGCTCCTTCTCGCCCGTGCGGATCTCCACCCGGTCGAGGAAGCTCTGGGGACCGGCCTCCATCGGGTCCTCGTGATACCGGGTGCCGTACAGGAAGACGTGGCGCCCGTCCGCCGACGTCTGGACGATGTCGGCCCGGTTGGCCCCGCCTCCCCCGAAGCCGCGGCCGGACGGAACCCGCCCGCCTTCGGTCAGCAGCGTCCCGGGGTTGGCGTAGAAGTCGTCGGACTCGTACTCGGCGATCGTGTACGCCGTCCCGGGCGCGTCCAGGTCGACCGCGTACTCGCGCACGGTGCCGCTCGGCCCGTTCCCGCCGCCCCCTCCCCGGCCCCCGCGCGGGCGCTCGGTGAGGAAGAGCGTGCGGTGGTCCGAGGAGAAGCGGTGCGCGGAGATGCGCCGGTCGCTCTCGTAGACCACCGACAGGCTCTCGTCGTCGAAGGGCGGCGCCCACAGCATGACGCGGTCCGGTCGGCTTCCGTTCCGGCCGCGCTCGGCTCCCTCGGCTTCCCCGGACTCCTCGTCCTCGGGGGGCGCCTCCTGGAGCAGGAAGGTCAATCCCCGGCCGTCCTCTCTCCACGCGAGGTCACGGCGCTCCGGCTCGTCGTCGCTGCCGCCGACCCCCGGCGCGGTGGGCTGGTTGCCGTCGATCCCGGTCTGGAGCTCGGTGACCTCGAGCTCCGCCAACACGGCTCCGGCGCGGTCCCAGACCTGCTCGACGCTGCCGAAGCTGCGCACCGGCACGATGTAGCTGAAGGGCTTCTGCATGATCTCCACGCGCGCGTGCGCACCCGTCGGAGAGAAGTCGAAGCTCGTGAGCATCCGAGGCTCGCCGAT
>JBFFWJ010000601.1:0-1830 GCA_041570315.1 Longimicrobiales bacterium
CCCGGGTGGCGAAGAGCCACGCGATCTCGGCCGCGGACTGCGTCGCCGCCACCTCCGTCGAGTGCAGTCCGTAGGATTGCACGAAGACCACCTTGCCGTTCTCGATCGCGTCCTCGATCTCGTCCTGTGCGCGGCCTCGAGGGTCCTGGAGAACCGCGTTCATCCGCTGGACGTCATCGAGGCGTCTCAGGTTCTCCGGCGAGGACGCGAAGATCACCAGGAACGGATTGCCCAGCGTGCTCGGCCCGACGTGACGCACCAGGAGCCGGTCGCTCAGGACGTCGAGGCTGTCGTAGTACTCGACGAGCGCGTCCCAGCCGACGAGCTGCCGATCGGCGCCCATGGGATGGCCGAAGAACTCCTCGGGAGACGGGATCTGCTGCGCGACCGCCGGGGCCGTGGCGAGCAGAGCGAGGAGCACGAAGAACGGGATCGACGGAGCGGTGCGCGCGCGCTTCATGGGACGACTCCTCGGAGCGACTCGGGGTGATGCCGAAGCCTAGGGGGGGGCGCGTCGGCCGACAAGCGGGGCGCCGGCCGGCATCGCCCCGGCCCGCGGCCTCAGGCCCTGGGGTCCGCGAATCGACCGGAGTCGACGCGGGCCCTCAGCTCGCCGATGAGGTCCGGCCCGATCCGGCAGCACCCGCCCACCAGGCGCGCGCCTGCGGCGACCCACTCGTCCACGCCGGCCAGCCAGTCGTCCTCGGCGGTGGCCCCGGACCACGACCCCGACGCGGCATCGTACGCCTCTCCCGAGTTCGGATACGCGATGAGCGGCAGGTCGGTCACCCCGCGAGCCGCCCGCAGCAGCCCTGCGACGAACCGGGGCGCGGTGCAGTTCACGCCGACCGCGGCCACCCGAGGGTGTCGCGCGCAGGCGCGCACCGCGTCGACCAGCGGCGTTCCGTCGTGGAGGTGCACGGCGTCCGCGCAGCTGAAGCTGAACCACGCCCAGGCTCCCGGAAGGGAGTCGAGGATTCCCAACAGGACCTCGGCCTCCAGATGCGAGGGGATGGTCTCGCAGGCGAGCACGTCGGCCCCCGCCGAGGCGAGCACCTCGAACCGCCTTCGGTGGAAGGCCTCCAGCAAGGACCGGCCGACGCCGTAGCGGCCGTCGTACTCCGATCCGTCCGCGAGGTAGGCGCCGTAGGGCCCGACGCTCGCGGCGACGAGCGGCGCGGGACTCCGCGGCCCCGTCGCGAGGGTCGCGCGCGCCTCGACCGCCAGGCGGACCGAGCCACGCAGCAGCTCCTCCGCCGCAGCCTCGTCGAGCCCGAGCCGGGCGAAGCCCTCGAAGCTCGCCTGGTAGCTCACCGTCGTGATGCAGTCCGCGCCCGCCTCGAGGTACGACCGGTGCGTGGCGCGTATCTCGTCCGGATCGTCCAGGAGGAGTCTCGCCGACCACAGGTCGGTGTCGAGCACGTGACCCCTCGCCTCGAGCGCGGTCGCCAGGCCCCCGTCGAGCACGGCGAGCCCGCCCCGCGCCAGAATCCGTCCCAACGGGTTTTCGCTCACGCCGGGCGCCCCGGTCAGCGACTCCGGGGCGGCGCGACCCGGTTCGGGCGCGCGCACGCGACGGCCCGATCGAGGTCGTCGAGCGCGTCGAGCGCGTCGAGCGTCTCCTCGGGCGTCCCCTCGGCGACGCCGAGGACCGCGCGGGGCGGTCTCACCATCGTGAGCCTCCGCGTGGGCGGGGCGGGCACGCTGAAGCTCCGCCCGGCCTCGCCGTCCGGCAAACGCCCTTCCCTTCACGAGCCCGGCTCGACCGGCCGGCTCGATGCGTGGCTCTCGCGGGACCGGGCTCCTCGTCCGGGGCCCAAACGCAAGGCG
>JBFFWJ010000602.1:0-1825 GCA_041570315.1 Longimicrobiales bacterium
CCGAGTCCGGTGGGCACCATATCACGCGGCTCGGCCGCCGTCCATCGTCGTCCTCGACCCGCCGCGCGCGCCGCGGCGGGAGTGCCGGGGCCGGCAGCTCCGCGTATGGCGCTGGACCCGGGGCCGCCGCCCGGCGTCATGGCCACTGCCGCGCCCGGCCCTCCCGCACCCGTGGCGCGGGCGCGCTGGCGCCAGGGCAGCACGTCCGGGGCTCGATGTGAGCCGGCCGTGGAGGATCCACCGTCCAGGATGCCGCACTTGCCCTGCCTGCCTTCCAGGCATACCCATCAACCCACGCCCCGCGGGCATCACCTCGGAGCGCACCGTGCCTCCCCGACCAGGAGCTCTCATGCCCTACGTCCACCGACTCCCCGTCGTCCTCGCTCTGCTCGCGCTCGGTTGCGCAGACGCTCCCGTCGCGGAGAGCTACCCGGACGCCGTGGCGGCCGACCCGGACCACTACGCGGTCGAGTTCGAGAACGACGTCGTTCGCGTCCTGCGTGTCCGATACGGACCGGGCGAGAGATCGGTCATGCACGCGCATCCCGCCCTCTGCAGCGTCGCGCTCGGCGAGGCGAGCTGGCGGATGACGGATCCGGAGGGCGCGGTGACCGAGAACACCGGCGCGCACGGAGACGTGGGCTGCGAGGAGGCGAGCGTGCACGTGCCCGAGAACGCGGGGACCGCGCCGAGCGAGGTCGTGCTGTTCGAGCTCAAGGAGGGCGGCGCGCCGGGAACCGACGCCATAGAAGGGCCGGACGCCGTCACCGTGGACCCGGACCACTACTCCGTGGAGTTCGAGAACGAGGCGGTCCGCGTCATCCGAATCCGCTACGAGCCCGGCGAATCGGCCGTGCTCCACGGACACCCCGCCAACTGCGTGGTCTGGCTGGCGAGCCCCGCGCCGGAGGGCGAGCCGAACTCCGTCGGATCCGTGGCGTGCTCCGACGCCCAGACGCACACGCCCGAGGGCGCCCAGGGCGGCCGGGTCGAGCTCGTCGGAATCGAGTTCAAGGGTCGAGCGGCGCTCCAGAGCTGACGCGTCGCGTCGTCCGTGCGTCGGCGGCGTCGACGGATACGCGCCTCGGCAAATTCTGGCCGGCGGGCGGGGCTGGTGTCGTTGATGTGACTTGAGAGAATGTGGTCATAAGTCTCATTGTATCATGGGCTTATAGGTTATACACAGAGGGGAGGGCTGGGGGCACGGATCTTGCGCGTGCGGGTGCGCGCGATTGCTCCGTCGACGACCACCGAAGCCTCGGATCGACCCCATGCGGAACCCCTCGTTCGCCCCAAGTGCTCGCCTCGCGCTGGCCGCGATCATCCTCACGCTGCCCCTCGTCGCCTGCGGCGACGATCCGACGGCGCTCGCGGATGGGCCGCCACCCAGCATCCTCTCGGTCGAGCCCGCGACCGGCACGGTCGGGACCGACCTCCGTGTCCGGGGCGCGAACTTCCGTTCCGGCGCATCGGCGAGAATCGGCGGCCTGCGCGTGTCTCAGGTCGACGTGGCGAGCTCCTCCGAGGTCTTCGCTCGCGTCCCGACCGGGGTCGTCGAGGGAACGACGTACGACGTCACCGTAACCAACTCGGACGGGACCGAGGTCACGTTTCCCGCCGCGTTCACGGCCGTCCTGCCGACGCTCAGCTTCGTGAACGGCGCCACGAAGCCCTCGGGCAACTCGGGAAGCACGGTCATCCTCGAGGGGGCGGCCTTCGGGGACGCGCAGGGCCCGGGGCGGGTGCTCTTCTCCGACGGCGTGGGTGGCACGGTCGCCGCGACGATCGCGGGCGCGGAGGACTGGACCGACGGGTTCATCCTCAC
>JBFFWJ010000603.1:0-1819 GCA_041570315.1 Longimicrobiales bacterium
ACGGCGCCGCGGGCCTGCCGCTCGGAGAAGTAGCTCCCGAAGTTGATCGAGATCCCCCGCTCTTCCAGGCGCCGGAAGTAGACCTCGATCGAGTCGGCCGGAACCGGGAAGCCGCCTTCGCCGCCGATGGCGGTCGTGACGCCCATCCGCAGCTTGTTCTCGGCGAGCCCGTTGCTCGGCAGCACCCCCCCCGACTGGTCCATCATGTCGATGAAGCCGGGCGACACGTACAGCCCGGTCGCGTCGATCTCGCGGCGCCCGCGTGCCTCCACGTGACCCAGCCGAACGATCCGGCCCGCCCGCACCGCGACGTCGGCCCGGATCCAGGGATTGCCGGCCCCGTCGAGCACGCGGCCGCCGCGGATCACGACGTCGTAGGCGGGGGAGGCGTCGGCCTGGCCCCGTGCGGGGACTGCCCGGCCGAGGGCGAGCCCGAGGGCGAGGCAGGCGGTCAGGATCGTCGTGCGCATCGGCGCGCTCCAGGGAGTGGTGGTACGCTGCGACGATCGGGTCGGCCGGCGACCGGGTCAAGCGGAGGGCCCGAGGGTCTTCCGAGGCTACCCCGAGCGCCTCACGGGGCACGGGCGGACGTCGCCCGGCCTCGTTTGCCGCCGCGCGTCGAGCCAGCCTAGAATGGCGCGACCCCGACCCGGCAGCCTCCGCCATGACCAAGACACGCCTCTTCCGCCGCTACCTCCTTCCCGGGTTCGTCTTTCAGTCGGTGGTGATCGCCGGCGGATACGGCACGGGCCGTGAGCTGGTGGAGTTCTTTCTCAACCAGGGCCCGCGGGGCGGGCTCCTCGGCATCGCGGTCACGACCGTGATCTTCAGCGCGGTCTCGATGGTGACCTTCGAGCTCGCCCGGCTGTGGAGCGCCTTCGACTACCGGCACTTCTTTCAGCGTCTCCTGGGCCGCGGATGGTGGCTCTTCGAGGCCTGTTACGTCGGCCTGCTCCTGATCGTGCTCGCCGTGGTCGCCGCCGCATCGGGCTCGATCATGGAGGAGACGTTCGGGGTGAGCTACTGGATCGGCGTGGCGGCGGTCATGCTCGCCGTCGGCGCTCTGGTCTTCGGGGGCAACGAGGCGATCGAGCGTTTCTTCTCGGCGTGGTCGTTCGTCCTGTACGCCCTGTACGCGATCTTCTTCGTGTGGTGCTTCCGCAGCTTCGGACCGGCGATCGCCTCCAACCTCGGCGCCGAGCCCGCGGGAAGCGGATGGCTCTGGGCCGGCCTCAGCTACGCCGGATACAATCTCGCGGTCATCCCGCCGGTCCTCGCGACGCTGAGGCTCCACGAGACGCGCCGCGAGACGTTCGTGGCCGGAGCCCTCACGGGCCCGATCGCGATGATCCCCGGGCTGCTCTTCTTCCTCGCCACGGTCGGGCAGTACCCCGCGATCCTCGACGCCACGGTCCCCGCGAACGTCCTGCTCGAGCTGCTCGGATCGCGAGGCTTCCAGGTCGCCTTCCAGCTCGTCCTCTTCGGCACGCTCGTCGAGACGGGAGCCGGGCTGATCCACGCCTTCAACGAGCGCATCTCGGGGCTGCAGACGGACCGCGACGGCGTTCTCGCGCCCTGGGTGCGGCCCGCCGTCGCGGTCGGGCTCCTCGCCCTCGGCACGGTCATCAGCCGCTTCGGGCTCATCGACCTGATCGCGCGCGGCTACGGCACGCTGACGGTCGGCTTCATCGTGGTGTACGTGATCCCGGTGCTGACCGTGGGGGTGTGGCGGCTGCGGACGGGGCGGGTCTGAGGGGGGACGGAAACGCTCACCCCGCCCCCCCGGCGCCAGGCGGGCGTCAGGCGCCGGGCGGGCTCC
>JBFFWJ010000604.1:0-1791 GCA_041570315.1 Longimicrobiales bacterium
GCTGCTCGGGCGGCGGGAGCCGACGCTGGTCGGCGTGGTGGAGGCCGTGGTGGACGAGATGGGCGACGTCTTTCCCGACCTGGTCGCGCGCCGCGACCACCTCGTGCGCGTTACGCGGGCCGAGGAGGAGGGCTTTCTCGCCACGATCTCGGGCGGGATGTCCCGATTCCGGGAGCTCGCGGACGGGGAGGGGGACACGATCCCGGGCGAGGAGGCGTTCAAGCTCCACGACACCTTCGGCTTTCCGCTCGACCTGACGCAGCTGATGGCGGCCGAGCGCGGGCTCGACGTGGACGTGGTCGGATTCGAGGTCGCGCTCGAGCGCCAGCGAGAGCGGTCGCGGGGCGGTCGCGGGGCGACCGGCCTGGATGCCGACGAAGGCATGGGCGAAGAGGCGTGGATCGCGCTGGGCGGGCAGGGGCAGACCTTCGTGGGCTACGACACCCTCGTGGCCGAGACCCGTGTGCTGGCCTGCCGGCCGGACGGGGAGGACGTGGGGCTGATCCTGGAGGAGAACCCCTTCTACCTCGAGAGTGGCGGCCAGGTCTCCGACGTCGGGGAGGTGTTCGGCGAGGGGTGGACGCTCACGGTGGAGCGCGTCGCGGCGGTCGCCGGCCGCACGGCGGTCTTCGGTCCGGTCACCGGGTCGTTCCCGGACGACCCCCAGGCGCCGCTCGAGGTCCGCGCGCACGTCCCGTCGGCGGTGCGCTTCGACACGATCCGCAACCACACGGCCACCCATCTCCTGCACGCCGCCCTTCGGTCCGTGCTGGGCGAGCACGTCGAGCAGCGGGGCTCGCTGGTCGCGCCGGATCGGCTCCGGTTCGACTTCGCGCACACGGCCCCGATGACCGCCGAGGAGCGCGCGGCGGTCGAGGAGCTCGTCAACGAGGAGATCTGGGCGAACCACCCGGTCGAGATCGACCACCGGTCGTACGACGAGGCCGTGGCCGCCGGGGCGATGGCGCTCTTCGGCGAGAAGTACGGCGACGAGGTTCGCGTGGTGAGCATCCCCGGCGTGAGCCTCGAGCTGTGCGGGGGCACGCACGTCGCGCGCACGAGCGACATCGGCCTGTTCCGGCTCGTGGGCGAGTCGGGCGTCGCGGCCGGCGTGCGGCGAGCGGAGGCGCTCACGGGGCGTGGCGCGTTCGGCTACCTGAGCGAGAGGGAGCGCACGCTGCGCGAGGCCGCCGCCGTGCTCAAGACGCAGCCCGAGAACCTGCCCCAGCGCGCCGAGCAGCTCCTGGAGAAGATGGCCGAGGCGGAGGACCTGCTCGACGAGCTGAGGGCGCAGGGAGGCACCGGCGAGACGGCGGTCGCGGCGGAGATGATCGACCTGGGCGGGGGGGCGGTCGCGTCGTACCGGGGTGTTCGAATCCGCGCGCGCGATGCCGGGGACGCCCGGAAGTGGGGCGACGCCTTTCTGTCGTCGGGCGGGGCCGGCGTCGCGGTGCTGGCAGCCGAGATGCCGGGTGGCAAGTGCGCGCTCTTCGCCTTCGTGACCGACGAGCTCATCTCTCGCGGCGTGCGCGCGGACACGATCGTGCGCGAGGTCGCGGCGATCGTCGGAGGCCGAGGCGGAGGCCGGCCGCACATGGCGCAGGCCGGGGTCGAGGATCCAAGCCGCATCGACGAGGCCCTCATGGCGGGCGCGTCGACGGTGGGAACGCTCCTCGGGGAGCAGCCTGGGTGAGCACGGCCGGAGACTGGCTGGATCTCCGCTCACCGGCGCCGCCGCCTGAGCTGGCCGCGAGCCTCCGCGGGGACCTGTCCGGGAGGGCCGACCCCGAC
>JBFFWJ010000605.1:0-1785 GCA_041570315.1 Longimicrobiales bacterium
CTTCATGCGAGCGCTGTCGGAGCGGGCCGCGGCGCACGGGGCGATCCTGGTCGCGGACGAGATCTACACGGGAATGGGACGCTGCGGGGCCGTCCTCGCCTCCGGGCGGGTCGGGCTCGTGCCCGACATCGTGTGCGTCGGCAAGGCCCTGGGCGGCGGCCTGCCGATCTCGGCGTGCATCGCGTCCCGCGCGGTCATGGACGCCTGGCCCGAGAGCGACGGCGAGGCGATCCACACGAGCACCTTCCTCGGCCATCCCCTGGCGTGCGCCGCCGCGCTCGCCGTGCTCGGCGCCCTGGAGCGGCAGCGCGTGGCCGAGCGCGCCGAGGAGGTGGGCGCCGCGCTCCTGGCGGGCCTGAGGGAACGGCTGTCGGGGGTGGACACCGTCGGCGAGGTGCGCGGGCTGGGCCTCCTCCTGGGCATCGAGCTGGTGCGTCCCGCGGATGGCGGGCCAGCGACGGGGGCCGCGGTGCGGGTGGCCGAGCGGTCGCTCGGGGAGGGAATCCTACTCCTGCCGGCCGGTGAGGCGGGTCACGTCGTGGAACTCACGCCGCCGATCGGTCTTACCAAGAGACAGATCGAGCGCGTCGTCGATGTGCTGTCCCGCGTGATCGAGGAAGTGTCGTGAGGCTGTGGATGACCTGCCTGCTGCTGTGTGCGGCGCTGACCGGCGCGGCGCTCGGGGCGAGCCACCCGGACGCGCTGGGGGCGAGCCACCCGGACGCGCTGGGGGCGAGCCACCCGGACGCGGTCGGGGTGAGCCACCCGGACGCGGTCGGGCCGCGCGTGAGCGAAGCGGTGCCGGTCCGTGCCCCGGAGGACGGCGCCACACCTCCGCCGCCGGGCGGTGACGCCCGGGTCCCGCGCCGATCGGTCGACCACGTGCCCGTGCTGCTCGTTCCGGGATGGTTCGACACCGCGCGCGACCTCGCCGCACTGAGGATCCGCCTGCTCGGCGCCGGCCGCGCCGGCGCCCACGTCGAGGCGGTGACCTTCGAGAGCCCCACGGGAAGCAACCGCCTGCACGCCGAGGAGCTCGAGGCCGCGGTGCGCGGGCTGCTCGAGGAGACGGGCGCGAGCCAGGTGGACATCGTCGCCCACTCGATGGGCGGCCTGGCGACCCGCTGGTACCTGGCGACCCGGCCCGACGCGCCCGTCCGGCGCGTGGTCTTCATCGCGTCGCCGCACCGCGGCACGCTGTCGGCGCACTTCGCCTGGGGTGACGGCAGGGCGGAGATGATGCCCGACAGCCCGTTCCTGGACTCGCTCAACCTGCTCCAGCCGACCCCGTACGGGGTCGAGGCGATCACGATCCGGACCGCGGTCGACACGCACATCGTGCCCGGAGAGAGCGCCACCCTCCCGGGCGTCGTGGACCACAGGATCTGCTGCCCGACCCACGCGGGCCTGCTGCGCGACGAGCAGGTCTTCGACATCGTGCGGCGCTTCCTGGAGGACGGCGCCCGATCGTGACTCGGGAGCCCGCGTGGCGGGGCATCTTCTTCGACCTGGACGGAACGCTCGCCGATACGGTCGAGCTCATCCTGATGAGCTATCGGCATACGATGCGGACGCATCTCGGGGAACCGATGCCCGACGAGCGCTGGCTGGCCACGATCGGCAAGCCCCTGCCCGTCCAGCTCGGCGACTTCGCGCGCACGGAGGCGGAGCGGGAGCAGATGCGCGAGACGTACGTCGGCTTCCAGCGTCGCGTCCACGACCGCATGGTGCGCCCGTTTCCGGGGGCCCTAGAGGTCCTGGACGAGCTGCGCCGCAGGGAGGTGC
>JBFFWJ010000606.1:0-1783 GCA_041570315.1 Longimicrobiales bacterium
CACGCGTGACGTCTGGCGCCAGATGACGGTCTCGGTGCCGGCTCGCTTCGCCGCCGAGGCGCTCGTCCACGCGCTCGAGGAGCGCGGCGTCACGGTCGTCGGCGGCACCCGGACGGTCGAGCACCCGCACGCCTCGGCGGTCCGCCGCGTGTCCGCTCCGGCGCGCGGGCGCGCGGGGGCGCGCATCCTCGCGACGCACGTGTCCCGGCCTCTGCGCGACTACCTCGAGGTCGTGAACAAGGAATCGCACAACCTGTTCGCGGAGCTCGTCTTCCGAGCCGTCGGCCGGGTCGCGGCCGGCGCCGGCTCCTTCGAGGCGAGCGCGAGGGCGGTCAAGAGCACGCTCCACGGGATCGGGGTCGACACGACCGGACTCCACCAGGTGGACGGCTCAGGGCTCGCAGCGGACAACCGCGTGACGGCGCGGACCTTCGTCGAGACCATCGAGGCCATGAGCGGGAGCCCTCTGTGGTCGGACTACTGGGCGACCCTGCCCGAGGCCGGGGCGCGTCGCGAGCTCCGTCGCATGTACCGGACCCCCGCGGCCGGGAACCTCCGCGCGAAGACGGGCACGATCGAGCGCGTGTCGGCCCTGAGCGGCCTGGTCCGCTCCGAGGACGGCGAGCGGCTGGCCTTCTCCGTGATCGTGAACGGCACGAGGTCGCAGACCCGCGCCAAGAGGGTGGAGAACGAGATCGGCGTTCGCCTCGCCTCGTTCCAGCGCGCCCCCGGAGGGGTGCCCACGATCGTGGCCGACGCGCAGAGACCGTCGACGGGCTTCACGGCCGCGGATCGGCACCGGGTCACCCGGGGCGAGAACCTGGGCGCGATCGCCGTCCGGTACGGCGTGACGCTGGACGAGATCCTGCGGATGAACCCCCGTCTGCAGGCGGACCGCATCGTCGCGGGAGAGTGGATCGACATCCCCCAGCGGGGTGGCTCCGAGCCCTGACCGACGCGCCCCCGCCGGGGTGAGGCTCAGCCGGCGGGAAGCGTGGCGCTGCGGCCCCGGGCGGACCTGAGCCGGCGGCGCAGCTCAACCACCGACATCGTCTGAAGCGTCCGTCGCGCGGTGCGCTCGCTGTTCCAGCGCACGTCCCTCAGCTCCACCGTGTCCGCATCGGCCCCGTCGGAGGGCCGGAGCACCAGGTGGAGTCGGCCCTTGTAGTCGACGCCGTCTTCCGAGGATGCCGAGGCCACCCAGCGACGCCCGTCCGAGTCCGTGAACTCTCTCATGCCGCAATGTCCCGAGTTGAGGTCACCGCTCCCGCCTACGCGACGGAGCGCTCGGATCCAAGGCTATCATCGAGCCCGCTCGCGTCAAGGAAGGAGCGGAGGACGAACGCCAAGCCACCCTTCGCCCGGAGCTCGGTCGGCGTGACGCCCAGGTAGTTTCGAAGCGCCCGGCGGAACGCCGCGCCACTCGAGTAGTCGAGCTGTCGGGAGACGCTCTCCGCGCTGCGGCCGGGGTCACCGAGCCAGCGGCCCGCGTGCAGCATCTTGCACCACGTCAAGAGGTGGCCGGCGGATGGGAGACCGCGGGAGCGGAGCCCGACGCTGAGGTGGGCCCTCGTCATGCCCGCCTTCCTCGCGAGATCGTCCGCACGCCACCCGAGCTGGACACCGTTCAGCGCGAGTCGCACGACGCCCACGTCGTGCCTCGGGAGCCGACCTCCGATGGCTCGGGTGACCAACGCTTCCGTGCCCTCCGACGCCGCCCTTCCCAGTGCCTCTCCAAGACCGTGCTCCAGGCCCTCGGCACGGGCCAGGACGAGCCCCTGGA
>JBFFWJ010000607.1:0-1781 GCA_041570315.1 Longimicrobiales bacterium
CGAAGTCCTGGATGCCCACGGTGCGGTCGACGTGCCACGGCGGCATGACGCGCCGCTCGACGCGATCCCGAATCCGCGCCGACCAGCGGCGCGCGTCCCCGTAGGTGAGCAGCGACATGGGTCCGATGCCCTCGGGGCGGTGACACTCCTGGCAGGACGCCTGGAGGATGGGGGCGACGTCCGCCGCGAAGGTCGGGGGCGTCTCCTGCGCCGAGGCCGCGGTCGACAGGACGATCGACCACGTCGCCGCGACCACCACGGCCGGCACCCGGCCCGCCCCTTCCACCTGCTCGCGCATCGTGCCTCCTCCGGGATTGCGGGTCGCACCGGACCGCGCCGTTCGCATCGTCGTCATCGACCGACCTCGACTTCCAGGAACCCGTTGGTCCAGCAGCAGAAGAACTCGAAGTCCGGAACCGAGTTGTACGCGAGGATCCGGAGCAGGTAGGCTCCGGGGACGTCGAAGGTGAGCTCGTTGCTCGACGCCCCGCCGTCGGCGTCGATCCGGGTCTCGGTCTCGGCGAACGCCACGGCCCCGGGCCCCTGGTGCTGCATCCAGCGCACGCGGATGGGCCGGGGGTCGTCGCGGAACGGGTTGTCGCGGCGGGCCCAGACGGTCACCGGCAGCGGCTGGCCCACGCGAGCCCGGACCGGACCGGCCTTCACCCCCGAGAAGCCGATGCCCTCGGCGCCCCCGGCCTCGAGCCGGAGCGCGGGGGCGACGTTCAGCCTCCCGCGCTGCTCCCACCCCTCCAACTCGTACGGGGCGACGGTCAGCCGCCCCGGGACCGAGTAGCTCTCGCCATCCACGCGCAGCGTCCAGACGACGTCCTGCGCGCCGAAATCCGGAGGGACCCGGACCGTGAACACGCCCCAGTGGCGTCGGTCCCCGTCCGGGACGGGCAGGAAGCGGGTCGGCTGCGCGCCGTCGTACTCGCGAGGCTCGATGAAGTTGTCCGGGCCGAGCGGCAGGTCGAGCACTTCCTCGGTGTTCACGTTCCAGTACCCGAAGACGAGGTCGTACGACCCGTCCTCCCTCGCGTGCCAGCCCTCGAAGAAGGGGATGACGGGCCCTCCCGACGGGCGCAGGAACTCGAGATTGAACTGGTGGCCTCCCCGGTTCGCCACGCGCGCCTGGCCGAGCGCCGGGGCCGGGACGGAAGACAGCGCGACGAGGCCGACGCAGAGCGCCGCGCCCCGAGCGAAGGTGAGGGGTGGAGGGGTCATGCCGCCGCCGTTCAGGAATCCGCTCCCATCGGACACGGCCACAACATCCGACCCCCACGCGGCGGCAGCAAGCCGCGCGTGCGACCCCGCCCGAGCCGGCCTCCCCCTTCCCCGAGCCGCCCCGAGGCCGTAAGTCGTCTCTCGCCCTCCTGCCGCTCCTGCCCGCCCGCCGCCCCGAATCGCCCTCCGCCCCGAATCGCCCTCCGCCCCGAATCGTCCGCCGCCCCGGATCGTCCGCTCGTTCACCGCTCCCGATCGTCCGCTCGTTCACCGCTCCCGATCGTCCGCTCGCTCAGCGCTCCCCGAGCGAACCCCCACGAGGATACCCATGACGAACGGCCGCCCGATCCCCCGTCTCGGCGCCCTCTGGCTTCCGCTCGTCCTGTCGGTCGTGACGCCCGCGGCTCCGGCATCGGCGCAGGCCGATACCGTCCCCTCGCCCCGGGGAGCGATCCGGATCACGCCCTTCGCCGGCGCGGGAGCCCAGCTCGAGCACCTCGGCATCGTGATCCACGTCGATCCCTGGAGCCGCGGCGACTACTCCTCCGCGCTTC
>JBFFWJ010000608.1:0-1714 GCA_041570315.1 Longimicrobiales bacterium
CTGAAGTACGGTGTCACGAGCCGCTACGTGACCGGGCTCACGGTCGTCCTGGCCGGCGGGCGGCTCGTCCGGCTCGGGGGGGCGGGACGGGAGGCGGCGCCCGGGCTCGACCTCGTGGGGCTCTTCGTCGGCTCGGAGGGGTGCTTCGGGATCGCGACGGAGATCGAGGTCCGCCTCCTCCCGCTCGCGCAGGGCGTGCGAACGCTCCTCGGCATCTTCGAGACCGTCGAAGCGGCCGGCCGAGCCGTGACCGCGATCATCGCCTCGGGCCTGATGCCGGCGGCGGTCGAGATCGTGGACGCCGCGACCATCCGGGCGGTGGAGGCGAGCGTCTTCGCGGCGGGGTACCCGAGGGACGCCGGAGCGGCGCTCGTGATCGAGTTCGACGGCACCGAGGCCGGCCTCGACGAGGACGCCGACCGGGCCGAGGCGTGCTGCCGCGATGCCGGGGCGCGCGACGTCCAGCGCGCGACCGATCCCGAGCACCGCCTCCGGCTCTGGAAGGGGCGCAAGAAGGCGTTCGGGGCCATGGGCAGGATCGCCCCGGACCTGCTCGTGCAGGATGCGACCGTGCCCCGCACCCGCCTGCCCGAGGTGCTGGCCGGGATCGAGGAGATCGGCCGGCGCTATGGCCTGGAGATCGCCAACGTCTTCCACGCGGGGGACGGCAACCTGCACCCGAACCTCCTCTTCGACCGGCAGGACGCGGAGGAGCTGGCGCGCGTGGAGCGGGCGTCGCGCGAGATCATGGCGCTGTGCGTCGACGCCGGGGGGACGATCACCGGCGAGCACGGCGTCGGAATCGACAAGCGCGGCTACATGGGGCTCGTGCACAACGACGAGGAGCTCGACATGCTCCGTGCGGTCAAGCGCGTCTTCGACCCCGAGGGTCGCTTCAACCCGGGCAAGGTCCTTCCGGACGCGGAGGTCGAGGGCTCTTGAGCGCGCTCGCCGGCGTGGTGCCCGCGGAGGCGCTCGGGGAGGAGGTCGATGCCGCTCGCTGGCGAACGCTCGGCGGCGCGCCCGAGGCGGTCGTCAGCCCGCAGTCGGCCGAGGAGGCCGCGTCGCTGTTGAGGTGGGCGAGCGCCGAGGGCGTGGGCGTGGTGCCGGCCGGGTCGGGGCGGAGGCTCGGGCCGCGGGTCGTGGACGGCCGCTACGTGGTCCTGTCCACGGACCGGCTGACGGGCATCGAGATCTACGAGCCTGCCGACGTCACCCTCACGGCCCTGGCTGGAACGCGGTTGCGCGTGATCGACGAGGCCCTCCGCGCGCACAGCCAGTGGCTGCCCTTCGATCCGCCGAACGCGCTCGATCGGACGCTCGGCGGGCTCGTCGCGGCGGGTGAGCCCGGACCGCTGGCGACCGGATACGGCTCCCTCCGCAATCACGTCCTGGGGCTGACCGTGGTGACCGGCGACGGGCGTGTCCTGCGGCTCGGTGGACGCGTCGTGAAGAACGTCGCCGGCTTCGACCTCCTCAAGCCGATGGTGGGCAGCCGCGGAGCGCTCGCGTTCATCGTCTCCGCGTGCCTGCGCGCCTTCCCGGAGCCCGCGACCGAGCGCCGGCTCGTCCTGCGGGGGGCCCGGCCGTCGGAGCTGGTCGGGGTCGCGCTCGCGGTCGGCACGGCTCCCGTGATGCCGGTCTCGTGCGTGGTGAGCGCGCGGGCGGGGGGGAGCGCCGACCTGGTGGTGCGGCTCCACGGCGCCGAGGCGAC
>JBFFWJ010000609.1:0-1682 GCA_041570315.1 Longimicrobiales bacterium
ACCGCCGGCGCCTCGGCGATCGGCCCCAGGACGGCCGGGCGGCGCGGGCCGCAGGACGCCGCGATCGCCCCGACCCCCAGCGCCAGGGCCCCGCGGAGGACGGGGCCGGCTCGGAGGCTTCGGCGTGGGCGCGGTTGGGTCGGCATGGCGGCCATGGGTCGGGGGGGACGAGCGTCGTACCCCTTCCAACCGGTTGCGGTTCTTCTCTACCTTCCGGCGTGCCTGCCTCCGAAACCGTCCTCCTGGCGTCCGACGTCCACTTCGGCGCGACACATCCCGACCAGGAGCGAGCCTTCCTGGCCTGGCTCGACCACGCGCCGGACGAAGCGTCCTGGATCATCCTCAACGGCGACCTCTTCGACTTCTGGTTCGAGTACCGATGGGGCATCCCGCGAGGGTACGAGGAGCTGCTCCGCCGGATTCGCGGCATCGTCGACCGCGGCGTCCCGGTCACGCTCATGGGCGGCAACCACGACTGGTGGGGCGGCCGGTATCTGCGCGAGGAGATGGGGATCGAGTTCCTGCAGGAGCCCGTGGTGCGCCCGGTCGCCGGCCGCAAGACGCTGATCGCGCACGGTGACGGGTTGGGCCGGGGCGACCTCGGGTATCGGGCGCTCCGGCTGGTCCTGCGCAACCCCCTCACGAGACTCGGCTTCAGCCTGCTGCCGATCCCCGTGGGCGATCGCGTGGCGGGCCGGGTCTCCCGCACCAAGGCCAGGTGGGAGCGGCTCGAGCACGAGCGGCTGGAGCGGTCGCAGGCGCTGGAGGAGTGGGCCGCCGACGAGCTGGCCGCCGATCCGGAACTCGGCCTGGTGCTCCTGGGTCACACCCACCTGCCCCTGATGCGCGAAGTCGCGCCGGGCCGCTGGTACGTGAACTCGGGAGACTGGGTGCAGCACAGGACATACGTGCGACTGGAGGAGGGCCGCCCGCCGGCCCTCCGCGAATGGGGGGGGGCGCACGGGTGACGAACGCCCTTCGGACCCCTCGCCGCCCCGGCCGCCGGTCGAACATCCCTCCGGGCCCGGGCGCCGCGGCCGCGCGAGCGGTCGTGCTCGCCTCCCTGCTCGTCGTGCTCGCGGCCCCGATCGTCGTGCTCGCCGCGCCCGATCGGGCGGCGGCGCAGCAGCCCGCGGAAGGGGGGGCCCCGACCGAGGAGCCCGAGCCGCCGCCGGTCACGATCTCCCCTCGGGGCGCCTTCCTGCGCGCGCTCGCGGTGCCCGGGTGGGGCCACACGGCGATCGGTGCGCACACGCGGGGCGGGTTCTACTTCACGCTCCAGGCCGCGACCGCCTACAGGCTGATCCGGTCGCGGATGCGGCTCGGCGAGGCCCGGGAGCGCGTGGCCTTCCGGGAAGGCTTCCTGCGCTCGCAGCTCGCGGCCGAGGGCGTCACCGACCCCACGGAGGTCGACGGGCGCCTCGACGGTGACCCGGCGCTCCGTGAGCTTCGGTCCCTGGAGGACTCCCGCGCCGACCAACAGGAGGACATGGTCGCGCTCGGCATCTTCCTCCTCTTCCTGAGCGGAGCCGACGCCTACGTGTCCGCTCACCTCTCGCGCTTTCCCGACCCGATCGAAGTGGAGGCCCGGCCCGTCGGCGGCGGACGCGTCGACGTGGGGTTGAAGCTCAGGGTACGCTGACGCCCATCCCGTCTCCCCGGTCGCCGGTGGCGCCGGTGAC
>JBFFWJ010000610.1:0-1637 GCA_041570315.1 Longimicrobiales bacterium
CCGGGCTCGCCACCGTCGGGAACGGCCAAAGATGGGTGAAAGGGCGGCCCGGTGGCGAGTGCGCGCTCGCGGGGGCTCCGGGGCGAGCCGTCGAGTCGGGCGCCTTGGGAATCGGCCGGCGCGACCCGAACTTGTGTCATGAGCGCGCGCGTCACCCGACTGAGCCCGGCCGACGGGCGTGAGGAGCCGGCGGCCGGTGACCCGGTGCACTGGAAGCCGGCGGAGCGCGTACCGTGAGGATCTGGGTGGACGCGGATGCCGCGCCGCGAGACGTGAAGGACATCGTCGCGCGGGCCGCCCTGAGGCTCGAGGTCTCCGTGCTGCTCGTGGCCAACCACCGGCTGCGCGCCCCGGCGAACAATCCCTTCGTCGAGCCCGTCAGGGTGGGTGGTGGCCCCGACGCGGCCGACGACCACATCGCCCTTCACGCCCAGGAGGGCGACGTGGCGATCACCTCGGACATCCCCCTCGCGGCGAGACTCGTCGACAAGGGCGTCCTCACCCTGGACCCCCGCGGTACGGAATACTCGCGGGAGAACATCGGCGAGCGGCTCTCGGTCCGGAACTTCATGGACGACCTGCGCTCCGCCGGAGTGGAGACCGGGGGACCCGCCGGGTTCGGTCCGAAGGACAAGCAGGCCTTCGCGGCCGCCTTCGACCGGATCCTGACACGCATGACCAGGAGGAGTTGAGCCGCCGGAGCGGGTCCGGCCGAGGTGTCGCCGGTGACTGGAACGCGCCCCCGGGCTTGGCTACTGTGTGGTCCCCCGAATCGACCCGCACACCGACCCCATGCCTCGAGCTCGAGCCTCCACCCACCCGAGCCCTGCCGCCCCACCCCACCCCGATCCGGTGCGCGTCGCCGTCATCGGCGGAGGGTGCGGCGCGCTGACCGCCGCCTACGAGCTCACCCGCCCCGAGCACGAGGGCCGGTACCAGGTGACGGTCTATCAGATGGGGTGGCGACTGGGCGGCAAGGGCGCTTCGGGGCGCGGCGTGGCCGACCGCATCGAGGAGCACGGGCTGCACCTGTGGATGGGATTCTACGAGAACGCCTTCCGCATGATGCGCGAGTGCTACGCGCAGCTCCCCGAGGGCGAGAGCCGCCGGATGCGGGACTGGAGGGAGGCCTTCACGCCGGCGCCGCACGTGGGTGTGACGGATCTCACGGCCGAAGGGAGCTGGGACGTGTGGGTGGCCCACTTCCCACCGGGGCAGGGCCTTCCGGGCGATCCGCCCGACCGTGCGAGCCCGTTCACGGTCGCGGGCTACCTCCGGCAGTCGGCCATGCTCGTCACCGAGCTCCTGCGCTCGGCGCAGGCCCGCGAGCCCGTCCCCGCCGGCACGGACGAGGGGCGGGAGCCCCGCGGCTCCGGCGCGCCCGCGTCGGGCCCGACGGGACCCGCCGACGCGAGCACGGTCGCGGCCGCGGCCGATCGCCTGGTGCGCTACGGGCAGCTGGCCACGACGACCGCTCTCTACGAGGCCAGCGACATCCTCCGGCAGGCGCTCGACCAGTGGCTTCCCGGTACGCTTCGCAGCAGCGCCTTCGTCCTCACGGCGCTGATCGAGGCGATGGCGGCGGCCTCGAGACGCCAGCTCGAGAAGATGGCCTCCGAGGACGACGAGCTTCGACG
>JBFFWJ010000611.1:0-1621 GCA_041570315.1 Longimicrobiales bacterium
GAGGGCGGGCGCCCGGACGCCCGCTACCCGACCTGTCCGCCTGGCCCAGAATCCGGCGCGTGCCCGGGGCCCGAGAAGCCCCGCCCCCGCGCTTGCGAGCCGCTGCCGGGACCGTCAACGTTGGGGACAGTGGCGGCGTCGTCCGAGCCGCCGCCTCGCCCCCCCAGCCCCGGTCGGTACTCATGTTCAGGAACGCGGTCGCGTCCCTCTTCCTCGCGGCTGCGCTGGCCGCTTGCGAGCACGGCCCCGTGCAGCTCCCGCCCGAGGAGCTGGATCCGCAGCTGTCCCGGTCCGATGCCCGCGCGGGTGGCACGCCCGGCTGGACGGAGCTCTCCGACGGGGCGCCGTGGACGGCCCGGGCCGGCCTGCAGGCCGCGCGTCTCGGCGACGCCTTCTACCTGATGGGGGGGCGGACGCCACGTCCCCCGGCAGGCCCTGTGGTCGTGCCCGGTGACAGCGACATCTGGGCCGACGTGTGGAGGAGTCGGGACCGCGGCGCCACGTGGACGCGCGTCACGGATGGGACGGGCCAGGGCCATTGGCCCGCCCGGGCGTACTTCCAGGTCGTGACGCGTGCCGAGCGCATGTACGTCCTCGGGGGCCAGGACTTCCAGCTGGTCCCGAACCCCCAGCCGGGGTGCACGCCCCCGCTCTGTCCTCCCTTCATCTCCACGTCACGGTTCTTCAGCGACGTGTGGGCCAGCCGCGACGGGCGCAGTTGGCACCAGCTCACCGAGGAGGCGGGATGGGCTCCTCGGGCCGGCCTGACGAGCGTGGTGTTTCGGGGGGAGATCTACGTGTTCGGCGGCTCGTTCAACGACGATCCCGCCGTGATCGGCGGGCCGCCGCTCCGCGTCTACTTCAACGACGTCTGGAAGTCGCGGGACGGCCGCCGCTGGGAGCTGCTCACCGCCGAAGCCCCGTGGGCCGCGCGGGCCGGCGCCGCCGCCGTGGTCAAGGACGGCTACATCTATCTGCTGGGTGGCGAGGAAGGGTTCCTCTGCCAGCCGGTCGGACTGTGCACGCCCCCGTACTTCAACGATGTCTGGCGCACGCGCGACGGGATCGAGTGGGAGCTGGTGACCGCCTCGGCCGGCTGGTCGGCCCGGCCCGGACACCAGGCCGAGGTCGTGGGTGACCGCATCTACGTGTTCGGAGGCTTCGGACAGAGCCAGGATCCCTCGGACCCCTTCGCGGCCGCGAACCCGATGGACATGTGGGTCAGCGTGGACGGAGCGGGCTGGACGCCCGTGTCGGGGGCGCCGTGGATGGCCGCCGGGCCCGAGGAGATCAAGTACGACTTTGCGGCGCTCTCCGCCTTCGGCTCGATCTTCACCTTCGGCGGAGACCGGGAGACCTTCGACTTCTTCGATCTGACGAACTACCTGAACGTCGACGACGACGTGTGGAGGTACGTGCCCGACCGGGGCTCTTCCGGTCGCTAGCGCCAGGCGGTGGCTGCGCCGGCCGCTGCCCGCGACGGCGCCCCCGCGTCACCGGAGCGAGGCGGCCGCCGGCTCCGAGGGCGCGGGCAGAGCGAAGGCGGGGCCGTCCTGCGTCAGGCGGCGGCACGAAGCCAACAGCGCCGCGCCGCGCCCTTCGCCCAGGTCGGCCCATTCGA
>JBFFWJ010000612.1:0-1603 GCA_041570315.1 Longimicrobiales bacterium
GACCCGACGCCGCGCGACCCGGCGAGCCCACGCCACGCGACCCGGGGCTGCGCGACCCCGGCGCCACGCGACTGGGCGCCGCGCGACCGGACGCTGCGATACCTGGGGCGGACGGGGCTGTGCTCCCCGTCGATCCCATCCTCCGCACGGGCCTCGGCGCGCCCCTTCTCCCATGGAAGCGCCCCGCTGCCGGGCGGACCGTTCGCACATGGCTCGACCGAACCTCCCCGAGTGGGTGACCCGACTCCTCCTCGACCTGGACAGGGAGATGAGGATCCGGGGGCTCGCGCTCAGCACCCGGCGCACCTACCGAGCGCACGCCCGCCGCTTCTACGAGCGGAGGGAGGAGGGGGACGTCCTCGCGACGAACCAGGAGATCCGCCAATGGATTCTCGCTCTCCTCCGAGCCGGTCGGTCTCCCAGCTACGCGAACCAGGCGCTCAGCGCGCTACGGTTCCTGCACCGCCACGTGCTCGGCGAGCCCGGGCCCGTCGCCGAGGTCCCCTCCCCCAAGCGCAAGAAGAGGCTGCCCAAGGTCCTCGGCCGCGCCGAGCTCCGCAGGTTCTTCGAGCAGCTTCCCACCCCCAAAGCCCGGGCCATGGTCCTCACCATGTACGCCGCCGGCCTGCGCGTCAGCGAGGTCGCGCGCCTGCGCGTCGACGACATCGACTCCGACCGAGGCCAGATCCTCGTGCGGGAGGCCAAGGGCGGGAAGGACCGGTACGTCATGCTCTCGCCCGCGCTGCTCGGGGCGCTCCGGGAGTACGCCCGCACCGAGCGGCCCCACCACTGGCTCTTCCCCGCCGGACACCGCCGCGACCGCCCCATCACCGCCCGGACGATCCAGCGCATCGTCACCCAGGCCGCGAGGAGCGCGGGCATCCCCCGCCGTGTCACCCCGCACATGCTCCGCCACTCCTTCGCCACCCACCTCCTCGAGGCCGGCACCGACATCCGGTACATCCAGAAGCTGCTCGGCCACTCGAAGATCAGCACCACCGTCATCTACACGCACGTCACGAAAGACCGCCCCCCGGTCATCCTCAGCCCACTGGACCGGTTGCTTGAGGAGGGCGGGACAGCCGACGGAAGCCAACCCGGAGGCGCTGCAGAGGCGCCCACGGGTCACCCTGCCAAGACGCCGCCGTCCCCACCGCCGGAGTCCCCCGCAGCCGGCCCGGGAGCCGGAGCGGGGATCGGCACTCCGCCCGCGCGTCCACGGCCAAGGAGCCCGGGCCAACCGGAGACACCGAAGCGACGCCGCCTCCCCAAGCGCCCTCCGGGGAAGAACCCAGCACCCCACCGGGAGCGCCGCCCGCCCCCCGAGTGAGGTCGGGGCGTGAAGAGTCCAGCATCGACCGCTTCCCGACGCCGGACCGAGCAGAGATTCAGAACAGGCGACAGCCACCAACCTCCCGACACTCCGGGGCAGCGGCCACGCTCCGCACACGGTGACGCCGATTCACTCCGACTTGCCAACCTCCCGACACTTCGCAGAATTCCCGTTATCGGACACCCCTTGAGCACGCGCGAATAGCGTGGTGCTGAGGGGGGTGGAGGGGCGGAGACCCTGAGGCCTCCGCCCCCGCGCAGCCGAACGCTC
>JBFFWJ010000613.1:0-1581 GCA_041570315.1 Longimicrobiales bacterium
GGGCGGCTGACGAGGAGAGAGCAGCGGCGGCTGCCGAAGCGGAGCCAGCGGGGGCGGGGGCCGCGACCGCCGCCACCGATCCGGGGGTGGTCGGGCGAGCCGGGGCGGGGACCGCCGAGTCGGGGCGCGGGGAGGCGCCCGGGGAGGCGCGTGGGGGCGAGACCTCTGCCGCGCGGGACCCGGCCGACGATCCGGAGGGGCAGCCGTCGCGCGCGGCGGTGCCCGGTCCGGAAGCCGCCGGGGCGACTCCGGTCGAGGAGCCGGCCGGCGCCGCCGCGCTCCCGCCGGGGCCGGACGGAGGGCCCGCCGGGGCCGCGCCGAGCGCCGAGGCGCAGCGTCCGGACCGGGTCCGCGCCGGGGGCTCCGACGCCGGGACGGGGCCGGCCCTTCGCCAGGCGCGCGACTTCGACTTCCTCGTGACCGAGGAGGAGTCCTTCGTGGATCGGGCGCTCGCGAACGTCTCCTGGTGGCGCGTGGCGACCATGCTGCTCGTGCTGGCGGTGGGCACCTGGGCCTTCTTCGCGAAGAGCCCCCGGATCCGCTGGCTCTCCCTCGCCGTCACGCTGGGCGTCCTCGGGTACGTCAACGGCGGCTTCCTGTCCGTCTCGCACATCACGAGCGGCATCTGGGCCGGACCCGGCGTGTACCTCCGCGACGTGCCGCTCCTGCTCATCGCGGCCTTCACGGTCGCCGCGACGCTGCTCTGGGGCAGGGTCTTCTGCGGCTTCCTCTGCCCGTTCGGGGCGCTCCAGGACTTCATCGACCGGGTCGTGCCCAAGCGGCTCCAGCGCGAGCTGCCGGCCGCGGCGCACGACCGGGCGCTCTACGTGAAGTACGGGATCCTGGGCGTGATCGTGCTCCCGGCGCTGGCCGGCAGCCACGCGAGCTTCTACCAGTACTTCGAGCCGTTCGGCACGGTCTTCTTCGGCACCGAGTCGCTCCTCTTCTGGTCGATCGCGGTCGGCTTCCTCCTCGCTTCCGCGGTCGTGCCCCGCTTCTACTGCCGGTATGCGTGCCCGCTGGGCGCGGCGCTCGCCATCGGCTCGCTCGTGTCGCTCAATCGGATCACGCGCGTGGAGCAGTGCCGGTACTGCAAGGTGTGCGAGCACGCCTGCCCGACCGGCGCGATCCGGGGAGCGGACATCGACTTCAAGGAGTGCGTGCGCTGCAACCTGTGCGAGGTCCAGCTCCTCGAGCAGCGTGGCGTGTGCCGGCACGACATGGAGGCCATCCGCCCGCGCCTCGTGCAGCTGCGGCTCCCGGGCCCGGAGCGCCGGGGCGGGAGCCCGGAGGGCGTCCCGATGGGGTGAGGCGAGGGGGCCGGCGACGGGTGCGCGCGATGGCGCTCGCCGTGGGGGCAGCGGCGGCGTGGGCTTCGGCCGAGGCCCCGGGATCGCTCTCGGCGCAGAGCGCCCCGTCGCTCTTCGACACCCACGAGGTCCTCCCGCTCACCCTCGCGGCGGACTTCGGCCAGCTCGTGCGCGACCGCCGGGCCTCGCCCGATCGGCCCGCGACCCTCACGCTGACCGGTCCGACGGGAGGCGAGCGCCGCATCCCGGCCGAGCTCCGCACGCGGGGCGA
>JBFFWJ010000614.1:0-1568 GCA_041570315.1 Longimicrobiales bacterium
GCCTCCTGGGCCGGAACGGGCGGGGACGAGCCCACGCTACGCCCGCCGACGGGCCCGCGCTACGCCGGCCGCCGAGCCTGCCCCCGGCCCCGGGTCACTCCCCCCGGAGCTTCGGTGGAGGCGTCGAGGGCGCGCGCTACTCCGAGCGCAGGGCCCGCACGGGATCCACTCCGGTGGCCCGCAGGGCGGGGAACACCGCCGCCGCCATCCCGACCGCGACGATCACCCCGAGCACGCCCGCGAAGACCGCGGGATCCTGCGGATCGACGTCGTACATCAGCAGGCCGATCACGCGCGTCACCCCGAAGGCGAGCGCGAGCCCGATCCCCAGCCCGATGGCGAGCTGGCCCAACCCCTGCCGGGCCACGAGGCGCACGACGTCACCCGAGGCCGCGCCCAGCGCGATGCGGATCCCCATCTCCTGGGTCCTCCGACTGACCGCGAAGGAGAGCACGCCGTACAGCCCGACGGAAGCCATGAAGAGGGCGGCGGCCCCGAACACGATGAAGACCGTCCCGAAGACGCCGTAGAACCACACGCCGCGGTCCACGACCTCGGCCTGGGAGAAGACGTTGTAGATCGGCAGGTCGGGATCGATGCGACGGACCGCGGAGCGCACCTCCCCCGTGAGCGCGAGCGCGTCCCCGCCCCTGGCCCCGGCGGCGATGCTCAGGAAGGAGGCGTCGGACTGTCCGAGCGGCACGTAGTACCCGGCCGGCTCGAAGTCGGGCGTCCCTTCGGGCTGGCCCCCCGCCATGTTGAGGTCGGAAACGACGCCGACCACCGTCACGAGCGGCAGGGTGTCCGACGTCCCTTCGCGGAAGCGCCGCCCGATCGGGCTGCGGCCGTCGAAGTACCGCTCCACCATGGGCTGGTTCACGATCGCCACCCGCTCGGAGCCGAGATCGTCCTGCTCGACGAAGCCCCGGCCCGCGGTCGTCTCCACACCCAGCGCCGCGAAGTAGCCCGGCGTGACGATCGCCCGGTTCACGGCCGGTTGATCCGTGGGATCGGCGTACTCGACGCCCTCGAAGCCGATGCGCATGCGGCTGCTGCCGCCGAAGGGCAGATGGCTGGTCAGCCCCACCTCGGAGGTCTGCGGCAGCGCGTCGAGCTCGGCGAGGAGGTCGTCCCAGAAGCGCCGGCGCGCGTCGCGATCCGGGTAGTCGGCGGCGAAGAGGCCGACCCGCGCCGTCAGCAGGTCGCCGGTGCGGAAGGCGTACTCGGCGTTGCCGAGCCGTACGATGCTCTTCGTCATCAGCCCCGCGCCCACCAGGAGCGCGCACGACAGCGCGACCTCCGCCGTGACGAGCCAGCGGCTCATGCGCCCGACCCGCAGGCTCGACGAGCCGCGCGACTCGTCCTTCAGGACCGCGCTCACGTCGCTGCGAGACACCTGGACGGCCGGAAGCAGGCCGGCGACCAGCGCGGTGAGGCCCGTGAGCCCGACCACGAAGGCGAGAATCGGCAGATCGACCCGGAACTGCATGAACCAGGGCCGGCCCGTGCGCGACGGATCGGTGACCTGGTCGAACCACGCCACGCCCACGTAGGCGATGCCCACGCCC
>JBFFWJ010000615.1:0-1527 GCA_041570315.1 Longimicrobiales bacterium
CCCCGGGGCCGAGCGACCCCGCGGCGTCCCCGGATCGCCCGGGCGCGGCCGCGCGCCGGGTCGGAGGTGACGATGAGGCCCTCGCGTGGGGCTCCCTGGCTCGCTCTGGCGGCCCTCGCCTGCGGCCCACCGGCCGCGCAGTGGCCGCCCTCCCCCGACGGCTATCGCGTGACCATCGTGGTGCAGAACGACCTCGTCCACCGGGGCGACGTGCTCGTCAGGATCGTGCCGAGGGGCGGCGCTCCGAGCCTTCTGGGGGGAGCGGGCCCGGGAGAGGAGGCGACCCTCGAGTACCGGGCGCGCAGCCTCGGAGGTAGCTTTTCGCTGACGGCCCGCACGGGGGACGGGCGCCTCTACGGCTCCCGGGCCTTCACGCTCTTTCCCGACGCGGTCGTCGTGTGGCGGCTCGAGAGAAACGAGCTGCAGGTGCTCGGGTCCTCGGACTCGAGCCCGCCGTCGCCGTCCCGGGGCGGCCGAATCCTCCTGCCCAACAGCCGATGACACCGTGGCTCCTGCGTCTCCTGGCCCTCTCGCTCCTGGTCTTCGCCGGCGCGTGCTTCCACTACGTCCCCACCGAGCAGGCGCCGGTCCGGGGGACGCCGGTGTGGGTCTCGCTGTCCCGCCCGATACCCGTGCAGCTCTCGGAGCTGACCGCCAACGGGGTGGTCCGGCTTCGCGGGGAGTTGGTGTCGGCAGGACCGGAAGACCTCGTCGTGTCGGTGTTCTCCCTGCGGTCCCAGAGCGGATTCGAGTATCGCTCGCTGGGCGAGACGGTGGCCCTGCCCGCGGACGCCGTCGAAGGCATGGAGCAGCGTCGCTTCTCGCTGGTGCGCACCGTCGTCAGCGGGGCCGTGCTGGGCGCGGCGGGCTACCTGATCCAGCGCACCCTGCGGGGCGCCATCGGGGGCGGCGAGCCCGGAGACGGACCCGGCGACGTCCGCTGAGCCGGCCTCCCTTGACCCCCGATTTCCGGCCCGTCTACGTTGGATGCCGGCGGCGGCTCCACCCGCCGCGCGGAGGGCTTCGGAGGTAGCACGGTGACGGGTCGGGCGCTCGCATGGGCGGCGATGGTCGTCCTCGGATCGGCGCTTCCGGTGCACGCCCAGGTCGTGCGCGGCACTCTCACGGAGCGCGGAAGCGGGGTGCCCCTCGACGGCGCCGTCCTCGCGCTGGTGCCCGCCGGCTCGGACTCCGCGTACGTGCGGGCCCTCAGCGACGCCGCGGGAGGCTTCTCCCTGCAGGCGCCGGCCGGGCGCTGGCGTCTCCGCGCGGAGCTCATCGGGCACCGGACCGTCTACTCCGACGTCTTCGAGGTGTCGGACCAGGACGTGGTGCTCCGGTTGACCGCGCCGGTCGAACCCGTCTCGTTGCAGGGCGTCGCGGTCACGGCCGCCGAGCGCCGCTGCGTCGTGCGTCCCACCGAGGAGGGGCTCCGGACCGCGACGGCGTGGCAGCAGGCGCGCAAGGCCCTGGAGAGCTCGTTCCTGGCCCGGGAGACGGACGCCACCCGCTTCGAGGCCGAAATAG
>JBFFWJ010000616.1:0-1521 GCA_041570315.1 Longimicrobiales bacterium
GAGAAGGAGAATCATCTTGACATCATTTATCAATAGCATCATGATGCCCCCATGCGTACCACGCTCACTTTGGACCCCGACGTCGCCCGACGCCTGGAGACGGAGATGAAGCGCTCCGGCGAGGGCATGAAGGCCGTCGTGAACCGGGCGCTCAGGCTCGGGCTGGGGATGACCGCGAAGCCGGCCGAGCCGGCTCCGTTCCAGGTGGAGCCCCACTCGTTCGGCTTCCGGCCGGGAACCGACCTCGACCGCCTCAACCAGCTCGTGGACGAGCTCGAGGCCGAGGAGCGCGCGCGGAAGCTCGAGGCGTGATCGTCCCGGACATCAACCTCCTCGTCCACGCCTACAACGCGCAGTCACCCGTTCACGAGCCTGCGCGCGCCTGGTGGGAGGCCCTCCTCGGCGCCGCCGCGCCCGTGGGCATTCCGTGGGTGGTCGCGCTCGGCTTCATCCGAATCACGACGCACCCGCGCATCGTGGAGCACCCCCTGCCCGTCGATGCGGCGTGCCGACACGTGGAAGCCTGGCTCGGCCAGCCCCAGGTCTCGCCGCTCCTTCCGGGGGACCGCCATCCTGCGATCCTCTTCGACCTGCTCCGTCGTCTCGGCTCGGCCGGGAACCTGACCACCGACGCGCACCTCGCCGCGATCGCGATCGAGCATCAGGCCGAGCTGCACTCCACCGACGCGGACTTCACGCGCTTCTCCGGGCTCCGCTGGCGCAACCCGCTCTCCGACGCCACGTAGGCCGAGGTCACCGCGCGGGGCCCGATGACGCCCCGCGGCCGCGCCTGGCGACCCGGATGGGCGGGCCTCATCTTGCAGCTCGCCGCGACCCTTCCGCTCGCTCCCCTCCAGCCTGCGAGGACGTACCCATGCCGAATCTCCCCGGGCGATCCGGCGCCGTCGCGTCGCTGCTCGCGACGGTGGCGGCCCTTTCGTGCACCGCTCCGGCCGCGGACACCGAGCCGTTCGACATCGTGGAGGCGACCATCCCCGCGATGCAGCGGGCGATGGAGGAGGGTCGGGTCACGTCGCGCCAGCTCGTTGAGGCGCATCTGCTGCGGATCGCCTTGTACGAGGACGGGGTCAACGCGGTCATCTCGGTGAACGACCACGCGCTCGAGGAGGCCGATCGGCTCGACCGGGAGCGGGCGGAAGGCCGCGTGCGTGGCCCGCTCCACGGCATCCCGATCGCCCTCAAGGACAACGTCCACACGACCGACGTGCCGACCACCGGAGGCGCGCTGGCGTTCGAGGGCTACTACCCGCCGTACGACGCCACGCTGACCGTGAACCTGCGCGAGGCGGGCGCCGTGATCATCGCCAAGACCGTGCTGACCGAGCTGGCCAACTACATCGCCGCGGGCATGCCGGGCAACTACAGCGCGCTCGGCGGCTACGGGCTCAACCCCTACGATCCGCGCCGCGACCCCCGGGAGGATCGCGACGACGGCCGACCGGTGATGGGCACCGGTGGATCGAGCTCGGGCATCGGCACGGCGATGAGCTTCTGGGTGGC